>DASPVQ010000025.1 GCA_035622275.1 Thermoplasmata archaeon
CCCGGGCCCGGCATGGCGCGAGGGACGGGATCCGGCGGCACGCCTGCGCGTACGAGCCCGCGCCAGCTGGTCCTCGTCGGCGGCATCGCGGACTGCCTGGGCGGGGCCGCCCAGGCCGCCCTCGGTGTCGCGCCCGGCGGACGGTACCTCGGGCTCGCGGGCGAGCCGCTCATCGCCTCGGGCGTCGTCGGCATCGCCGGGGGGCTGGTGCTGATCGGCCTGGCCCAACGCGGATCGAGGCCGCGCCCGCCCACCTGGCTGGGTCCGGTCGAGATCGGCCTTTCCTGCGCCGCGCTCCTAACGTGCTTCGCGGGCGGATGGGTCCTCGGATTCCTGCTCGGTTCGTTCGGGGGTTGGTTCACCTGGAGGCCGCGGTAGGGCGCGCTCGCCTCTCCGGGTTCGAGGCACCGCCCGTCCGGCGGGCGGACCCCCGCTGAGTACCCCAACGGCACCGCCCGAGCACCGGACGGTGCGCGCGACGCGCGCGCTTCGCGGGTTCAGCTCGCCGTCGCCGTGAACAGGCAGCCACGGCTCGCGTGCTTGGTCGGGTCCGGCTTCGAGACCTCCCAGTGGTGTCCGAGCCGGGTCTCCAGGATCGTGCGGAGGAGCTGCGGGCACATCACGCGCCCGATCTCCGGTGAGTCCGAGGTGCACGCGAAGCACCCTGTCACCCGCAGCGTGAGCGGACGCTCCTTGAGGACGCTGAGGTGGCCCATGGTGTGGGTCTCGTAGTACGTGCTCAGCGACCGCGCGACCTCCTCGGGCGTGCGACCCTCCACCTTCTCGGCGATCTCGCGACCGAGCTGGCGGCTGATCGCCTCGATCAGCTCGGGCAGGTGGAGCTGGAACTCCTTCACCCCGCTCGCCCGCATCCCGAGCGCGGCGATCTCCTTCAGGCGCTGGAACGGCACCGACTCGTGGCCCTGCACGACCGGCAGCACCGCCGCCGGCGGGTTCTCGAGCTCCACGAACCGGGCCTCGGACCGCTCGGCCGGCGTCCACAGGCGTCGGTGGTAGTCGCGGGCGAGCTGGACGAAGGCCGGCGCGCTCGACCAGAGCGCGACCTGCTCGTCGCCCGTGCTGCCGAAGCCCTCCTCGCTCGAGACGTAGACGAGCGCACCGCCCCCATCGATCACGACGGAGCGGGTGGTGACGGGCGAGCGCGCGTGGCGGAGCTCGGCGAACGACGCGAGGTGCTTGGCGTCCGCCAGGTTCGGGCCGACGACCTCGGTCACGACCTGGACCTTGACGCCGCGCTGGCCGGCCTCGCGCAGCGCGCGGTCGATGCCCGTGTCGATGACGCGCGAGAGGGCGCGACCGCTCGCGCTCAGGAGGACGCGGCGCGACGAGGCACCGAGCCGCTTGACGAGGAAGCGATGGATCGTCTCGCGGCCCTCGAGCACGGCGAACTTGCGGGGGTCCCGCTCGTCGAGCTCGGTGCGCACGTCCTCCCAGTCGGACAGGATCTTGGTGCGATCCGACTGGAGCCGATGGACGCGGTCCGACGCGCGGCGGATCCACCGGTCGATCAGCTCGTCCGGCGGCAGGGCGGCGAAGCGCCGCGGCCGGCCCCCCGTCGCCCGCAACAGCCCCTCGCCCGAGAGCTGCCGGATGATCCGGTAGGCCTCCACGCGGCTGACCGCGCTCGATCGGGCGAGCTCGCTTGCGGTCTGCGGCCCGGCCCGGCAGGCCGCTAGGTAGAACCGACCGGCCTTCTCGGGAATGCCGTGCTGGCCCAGCAGATCGAGCAGGTCGGACCCGGGCCGCCCCACGGAACCATCGAGCGCGAGCTCGGTTAAAACGGCACGGGAGGCGCCGGCCGCGCTACAGCGCGGCCTGGAAGTCCTCGACCGTGAGCGGGTAGGCGACCTCGGCCCCACCGGCCCGGACTCGCAGGACCTCGCGCGCGAGCAGCCAGTAGACGGTCGCCAGCGCGACCCGTCCCTTGTTGTTCGCGGGGATGACGAGATCGACGTCGCGGGTCTCGTTGTTCACGTCGCACAGCCCGATCACGGGGATCCCGATCGAGACCGCCTCGCTCAGCGCCTGCTGGTCGGTCGCGGGATCGGTGACCATCAGGACCTTGGGCTCGAAGTACTCGGCGAGGTTCGGGTTGGTCAGGCAACCCGGGACGAACCGCTCGGCGAACGAGACCGCCCCGACCGTCTTCGCGAAGACCCGGACCGGCTTCTGTCCGTACTGGCGCTGCGAGACCACGAGCACGCGGTCCGCCGGGAACCGGGTCAGGAACTGCGCGGCGAAGCGGATCCGACGATCGGTCTCCCGCACGTCGAGGACGTGCAGCCCGTCGAAACGGACCTTGAAGACGAAGCGGCGCATGCTCGCCGACTTCTGCTGGGTCCCGATGTGGACTCCCGCGGTGAGATAGGTCTCCTCCGGGACGAGCAGCTCGCCGGGCCGGATGTCCTGGCCGTCGGTCGAGGCGACCCGCTCCTCGGCCATCATCGCGTCGTCGGCCACCGTGCTACCCTCGGACGGCGCGGGCGAGCCGAAGGAGTTCATTTAGCTTTGCCACCCGCTCGCCGCCGACCACGCCGCATTTGAGCCCCCGGGCCCCGGTGCCGAGCGCGACGTGCGCGAGCCAGCCCTCCGGAACCTCGCCGGAGCGATGGCTGGTCACGGTCGCGAGACCCTCCTTCCGCGCCAGGTCGACGGTCGCGAGGGTGTCCGTGAGCGTGCCGACCTGGTTCACCTTGATCAGCACCGCGTTCGTCGACCGGTGCTCGATGCCGGTGCGTAGGCGCTCGACCGAGGTCGTGTAGAGGTCGTCGCCGACCACGAGCGACCGGTCCCCGACCGCCCGCGTGACGTCGGCGAACGCCTCGAACTGTGTCTCGTCCAGCGGGTCTTCGAGGTAGCGGACGCCGAAGCGGTCGACCAGCTCGCCCACGAACGCGACCTGCGAGGGGGTGTCGAGCGTTCGGTCGCGGTAGCGGTAGCGCCCCTCCCGGAAGAACTCGCTCGCCGCGAGGTCGAGTCCGGGGTGCACGCTCAGCCCCAGCTCGTCGCGCACCCGCGCGCACGTGGTCGCCAGCAGCTCGAGGGCGCTCACGTTGTCGAGCGCGGCGACCCAGCCGCCCTCGTCTCCCCGCCCGAGCGCCGCGGTCGGGAAGCGCCGGTGAAGGGCCTCGCCGAGGAGGGCGTGCACGCGCAGCGCCGCCCGGACGGAGTCGCCAGGATCGGGGTTTTCCGCGAAGGCGATGAACTCCTGGAACTCCGGCCCACCGATCGCGTGGACGCCGCCGTTCATGCAATTGCCGACGATCGCGGGGAAGCGGCCGCCGTCCACGCCAGGGCGCGCGATCACGCGCCAGAGGGGCTGCCCGGTCTCCTCCCCGAGGGCCATCGCGGCGGCGACCGAGATCGCGGTCGCCGTGTTGCCGCCGACACGGGAGAAGTCCGGCGTGCCGTCGACCTCGTGGAGCCGGCGGTCCACCCCGGCGCGGTCGGAAGGATCGAGCCCGACGAGCGCCGGCGCCAGCACGGTGGCGGCGGTGGTGACGGCCTCCGCGACGCCGCCGGCCGGGAAGGCTTGGACCTCGGTCGCGCCGGTGCTAGCCCCGCTCGGGGCCCCCGCTCGCGCCCGCGCGCCCGAGGAAAGCGTGACGGTCGCCTCGACCGTCGCACGGCCGCGGCTGTCGTAGAGCGGGGCGACCTCGACCGAGACGATCCGGCTCACGGAGCCTCCACGAACTCGACCAGGACCCCACCGAACGCGGCGGGATGGGCGAAGCCGACCCGGCGGCCGCGCGCCCCCGCGCGCGCGTGCTCGTCGACCACCGGTTCGCCGCGTCGACGCACCTCGGCGAGGGCCGCGTCGACGCTGGGGACCTGGAACGCGAGGTGGTGGACCCCCGGCCCGCGGCGCTCGAGGAACCGGGCGACCGGGCTGTCTCGCTCGCTCGGCTCGATCAGCTCGAGGTGGGTCCCGGCGAGGTCGACGAACACGACGCGCACACGGTTCGACGGCACGAGCTCGGGCGGGGCCTCGGGGGCGCCGACGAGAGGGCGCCATCGCTCGATCGCCTCCGGAAGGCTCGGGACCGCGATCCCGATGTGATCGAGCTGCACGTGCCTCCTAGAACGCGTGGGAGGCCGGTTGCTCGCCGAAGCGAGCGCGCCAGACGTCCGCGATCTCCCCGAGCGTGGCTCCCGCGCGGACCGCGCGGAGCACGTGCGGCATCACGTTGTCGCCCGCGCCGCTCGCGCGGTCGAGCGCCGCGAGGGTGGCCGCGCTCTGCGAGCGCTCGCGCGCCCGGCGCCAGCGTCGCAGGCCGGCGATCTGGCGGCGCTCCTCCGCGGGCGTGATGCGCTGGCCGGCCGCGCCCCGTCGGCCCTCCTCGGGGAAGAGCGTGAACCGCGGGTTCCCCTCCCGATGGGCGTTCACGCCCACGACGGTCTCCTCCCGAGCCTCGCGCGCCCGTGCCGTCCGGTACGCCTCGCGCGCGATCTCGCCAGCGAAGAACCCGCGCTCGATCGCGACGAGCGCGCCCCCCATCGTCTCGATCCGCTCGAGGTAGTCGCGGGCGTCGCGCTCGACGGCATCCGTGAGGTACTCGATCTCGTAGGCGCCACCGAGCGGGTCGACGGTCGACGCGACGCCGGACTCCTCGGCCAGGATCTGCTGGGTCCGCAGCGCGAGCCGCGCGGACGACTCGGTCGGCAGGCCGAGCGCCTCGTCCAGGGCGTTCGTGTGCAGCGACTGGGTGCCCCCGAGCACCGCGCTCAGCGCTTCGAGCGTCGTGCGGACCACGTTGAGCTCGGGCTGCTGCGCGGTCAGGCTCGAGCCCGCGGTCTGGGTGTGGAAGCGCAGCTGTTTGGCGCGGGCGGACCGGGCGCCGAACGTGCGCTCGACGATCGAGCCCCACAGACGGCGGGCCGCTCGGAACTTCGCGATCTCCTCCAGGAAGTTACGGTCGGCCGAGAAGAAGAACGACAGGCGCGGCAGGAACTCGTCGAGGTCGAGCCCCCGGGCCCGGACCGCGCCGACGTAGGCGATGGCGTTGGCGAGCGTGAACGCGACCTCCTGGGCCGCGGTCGCGCCGGCCTCGCGCATGTGGTAGCCCGAGACCGAGATGTAGTTCCACTGCGGCATCTCCCGGGTCGCGAACTCGACCAGGTCGACCGCGAGCCGCATCGACGGGCCCGGCGGATAGATGTAGGTGCCCCGCGCGACGTACTCCTTCAGGATATCGTTCTGAACCGTCCCGCCGAGCCGCGCCCGCGGGACGCCGCCCTCCTCCGCGACCGCGACGAGCAGGGCGGTCAGGATCGGCGCGGTGGCATTGATCGTCATCGACACCGTCGCGCGGTCGAGCGGGATGCCGTGGAAGAGCGCGCGCATGTCTCCGAGCGAAGCGACCGGCACCCCGCAGCGGCCGACCTCGCCAGCCGCGCGAGCGTGGTCCGAGTCGTAGCCGTTCTGGGTGGGGAGATCGAAGGCGACCGAGAGGCCCGTCTGGCCGCCCTCGAGCAGGAAGTGGAAGCGACGGTTGGTGGCGGCCGCGGTGCCGAACCCGGAGTACTGGCGGAAGGTCCAGAGGCGGCCGCGATACATCGTCGGCTGGATGCCCCGGGTGTACGGAGGCTCCCCCGGGAACCCGACCCGTTCCAGGAAGGCGGCGTCCGGGTCGTCGGGCGGGCCGACGAGCAGCGGCAGGGGGCCCCCGTCGACCCGCGCGCCGATCGCGGCCCGGGCATCGCGCTCCCACCGGGGCCGCCCCCCCGGCTCGAGCGGACGCTTGCGGGCGCGCGCCATCGGCTTGCGACCCGCGGGCGCTATTAAGGCGCTTCTGGGCCCCCGACCAGCGGACGCAGGGCGTTGAGGTCGACTTCGGCCCACGCGATCGGGACCGGCACGCCGAGCGCCGCGATCACGTCCGGGTGGATCTCCCCGATCTCCGCGACCGCCTCCCCCGCGACGCGTACGCGGGCCGCCCGGCCGGGGATCGTTCCGGGGAGCTCGGCCGGTTCCCGCACGGAACCCACGTCGACCAGCCGCAGCAGCTGGTCGACGAGCGCCCCGGCTTCGGCGAAGCTGGCCGACTCGCTCGCGATCACCATCGCCGCATGCGTCCGGGTCTCCGCACCGGGCTCCGCGGCCGGCGCCCGGAGCACGACCGGTCCGACCTCGCCGATGCGCTGGGGGTACCCGTAACGGGTGTTCCGCGCAAGGACCTGGAGGTGGGAGAGCAGCAGGCGGTCCCGGACGAACGCGAACTCGGCCGAGACCGGGTACGCGAGACGGATCGGTGCGGCGCCGGGAACCCGTGCGACCCCGTCTTCCGAGACCAGGAGCGACGTGTACGGGGCGACGAACCCGAGACCGAGCAGGTAGCTCGCGAACGCCCGACGGAAGCGTGACTCGGGTCGCCGCTGCCCGCGCGTCCGGCTGGGAGGAACGATCCCCTCGTCGGCCCGGAGCGCCTGGGCGAGGATCACATCCTCGGCCACATCGACCGCGGCGAGCAGGTCCGGCCGCCAGGGCGGCGTGTCGACGCGCCAGCCCCCGCGTCGGGCCGACGGGCCCAACCGCGCGCGGGCCAGCCGTTCCTCGACCTCCGCCGCGGTCCAGTCCATCCCCGCGAGCGCCCGCAGCGTCCGGGAGGAGAGATCTACCGGGCGAGGCGCGAGTAGGGACGCTCCGTCGCTCCGGGCCGGACCCCGCGCGTGCACGGGGATCGGGCTCAGGGTCCATCCCCGGCTGGCGAAGACGACGGATAGGAGGCCCAGCGCCTCGCGCACCGGACGGGGCCGTCCACCGGTCGACTCGACCAGCAGGCGACGATCGCCCACCCGGGCCTCCCCGCCTGCGCGGGAGTTGAGCACCGGTGGGAGGCTCAGCACCACGCCCCCCGCGTCCCGGAGCGTAAGGCACCGCTCGCCGTCGCGCCCGAGCGGGCCGTGGCGCTGCGCCATGGGATGGTCCCGGAAGAACGCGGTCGCCTCGACCTCCTCCGACGCGCCGAGCGGGACGAACCGGACGCGTCTCAGCGGCTCCGCGGCGTAGCGGAACGGCGGCTGCAGACGATCGTACGGATAGATGCCGAGGCTCGCGGTCCGTCGCTCCCGGCCGACGCTCGCGTGGAGCAGCTCCTGGAACCGGATCGCTTCGGCGAGCGTCCCCGCATCGAGACCCGCGTCGTCCGGAGCGGTTGCCAGGAAGCCGGCGATGATCGGGCGGATCCGGCCCACCGAGCGGTCGACCTCGAACGCCGGCGCGGGCTCGGGCGCCGCGACGATCCGTAGCGGCGGGAGGCCACCCGCGAGCCCCATCACTCCCTCGAGGTACAGCACGAGGCCCCCCTCGCTCAGGAGGTCGAGGCGATCGGGGGTGACGGAGAGGGTCAGCGAGTCGGCGTCCTGTGCCTCGATCTCGGCCTTCGAAGTGAAGAGGAGGTCCTCGAGCGCCGCGTCGGGAAGCGGACGGCCGAGCCGGGCGACGACGCGTTCGCGCTGGAGGATCGACTGCGGCACAACTAGGACCCCCCGCGCAGTCGCCCGAGGTCGTCGGCGTAGAGCTCGCGCAGATCGCTCACCCCGAGGCCGACGAGCGCGAGGCGCGTGATACCGATGCCCCACGCGGCGACCGGGACCTCGACGCCGAGCGGGCCGAGGACCTCCGGCCGGAACATCCCGCCCGGGAAGACCTCCAGCCAGCCGAGCCGGGGGTGGCGAACGTAGCCTTCGACCGACGGCTCCGTGAACGGGAAGTAGCTCGGCCGGATCTTCAGCTCCCGGATCCCGATCGCCTCGGCCAGGGCGCGGAACACCCCGATGAGGTCGCGCAGCGACGTGCCGGCCTCGCCCAGGATCCCCTCGCACTGGGCGAACTCGATCCCATGCCGCGCGTCCACCTCCTCGCGACGGAAGTTGCGATCGAGCGAGTACATCCGGAAGGGGGGTGTCGGGTGGCGGGCGAGGTACCGGGCCGAGACGGCCGTCGTCTGGGATCGAAGGACGGGCCGTGACGCCACCTCGGGGTCGTAAAGGCCTCCCCAGCCGGGGCCCATCGCGGACCGCTCCCCGGGCATCGGCCGGCCTTCGTGGACCGCGGCGACCCGAGCGAGCAGCGCCTCCGCCGGCGGGTGTCCGCGCACGTCGAGCACCGACAACGCGTCGTGGATCGAGCGCGCCGGGTGATCCTGCGGCATGAAGAGGACGTCGTTGTTCCAGAACTCGGTCTCGAGCAGCGGCCCCTCGGCTTCCTCGAACCCGAGGCCGACGAGGATCTCCTCGAACTCCTCGAGCCAGGCCGCGTACGGGTTCGGGCGTACCCCCGTGAGGAACGGCACGGGCGCGCGCACGTCGTACGGGCGGAAGCTGCGGCCCCGCCATGCGCCGTCACGTAGCAGTTCCGCGGTCACGGGACCGATCGCCGACTCGCCCTCGGTCGGCAGCGCGAGCCGACGACCTTCGTCGGACGGAGCCCATCGTTTGATCGACCGACGCTCGCGGCGGACCAGACCGCGGCGCTCGAGCGCCGCGACGATCGCCTCGTCCGTGCCGGTCTCGCCGTTCGCCACCTGCGCGAGCACGGTCTCCTCGGGTAGCATCGCGCGCTCGCTGGCCCCGCCGACGCGCCGGAACGGCAGGCCCGGCTCGAGCTGGCCGCGCCGGCGCAGGATGCCGATCGCGGCCGACTGCTCTTCCTCCGGGAGCCCCTCGGCGGCGAGGTCGGCGGGCGTGGCGCTCCCGCCCCGCCGCTCGAGCGCGTCGAGCAGGCGGCGCTCGGGGAGCCCGCGGGCCCGGGCGTCCTGTCCCCGCGCTGTCAGCCGCTGGAGGACCTCGTGCTCCTCGTCGAGGGTGACCAGGTGCTTGGCGCGCAGTCGCTGGAGGCTGCCGCGGGCGGAGTCCAGGCCCACCCCCAGCCGGGCGGCCAGGTCCTCTTCGTCGACCGGAGTCTCCGCCGCCGATCGGAGGGCCTCCAGCACGGCGCGCTCGGGCCCGGACAGCGACAGCGAGGAAGTCCGGTCCGACGCATCCGTGGGCGAGGCATCGGGCACGACGCCGAGCAGGAGGGAACGTGATTAAGTCTTTTGGCGAGACACCCGCCGCCCGGCGCTAGATCGGCGGCACCGGTGGCAGCGACCCGGTGGGCGAGGGATTCGGTCCGGCGACCGCGGGAGGATCCCCCGGTGCGGACGGCGGGGGCGCTGGTGCGCCGGCCGGCGAGGCGGGCACGAGCTCGGGCGGGCGACGGCCCAGCAGCCCTCCGACCACGGTCGCCACTGCCATGAGGACGACGAAGAACACCAGGTTCAGCGGGAACGAGGCGAACGGGGCGAGAGCGGGCGAGAGCCCGAACAGGTTGACTTCGACCGTGGCGGAGGCGCTCCCGTAGTAGCCGCCGCTCGCGACCGTGCCCGACGCGACGGCGGCCGAGCCGAGGTAGCAGCTCGAGACGGCGACGCTCGTGGCCGCTTCGCCGGAGGCGTTGGTGTACGGGGTCACCGTGCCGAAGGTGCCCGAGCACGGGCCGATCTGGGCACCCGAAGTGAGGCTGATCCGGACCGGCACGCCGACGATCGGCCGGCCACTGGTCGCGTTCGAGACCGTCACCGAGATCGACACCGATCCGCCGGGACCGACGAGACCCGGCGTCGCGGAGAGCGTGATGTTCACGAACGAGGCCACGAGGTGCTCGTACAGCAGCACCGCGTCCGGCGAACCCCAACCGGTCGCGGTGTCCCAACCCGGGCCGGCCGGGCCGAGGCAGTTGCTGCCGGTGGTCACGTCGTGGAACGCGAGCTGGCTGCCCGACTCGGTCGCGGCGAGCTCGTAGAGGTCCGGCGTGACGAACCCGAAGCTCGGGTTCGCGCCGCGCAATGCGTCCATCTCGGCGACCATCCCCGCCCACAGGGGGGTGGCGAAGCTGGTTCCGCCGCCGACCTCCTGGACGCCATCGAAGTAGAACATGTTGTAGCCCGCGGTCGCCGCCACGTCCGGGGTTCCCCGGTGCCCGTTGGCCTCGATCGGGGCCGCCGCGCTACCGACCTCCTGCCAGGACGGGGCGGCGTAGACGCTCGAGAAGCCGCCTCCGCTCTGCGACCATGCCGTCTCCGAGAATCCGTTCACGCTGCCGAGCACGCTCCGCTGGAGCGTGACGGCCGTCCCTCCGACCGCGATCACCTGCGGCGACGCGGCGGGGTACTGGGCCTGCGGCCCTCCGGCGCAGCCGGCGCCGGCGTCGCCACCCGTGTCGCCCGTCGCGGCGAAGACCGTGATCCCCTCGTCGCGAGCCTCCTGAAAGTCCTGCTCGTAAGCCGTCTGGAAGCTCGGGTCGGCCCCGTCGGCCGACCCGAAGGACATCGAGATCACCGCGACGTTCGGCACGTCCGAGGGGTCGACGGCGGTGTTCAGCGCATCGATCATCGAGGCGTCGCTCGGCGAATAGTTGTCGCCCGCGGGCCCGTCGGGGGCGTACACTGCGTCCAGGTCCGCGCCGGGGGCCATCGAGCCGGACCACTCGAGGTCGAGCGTCAACTCGCGCGAGCCGTTGCTGGGATCGTTGGCCGCCCCGCTGGACGGCGGCGGCGCCCCGTCGACCGGGTACGGCGTGACCACCGGAGCGGGGAAGCTGGCGGGGTAGAACGACGAGAAGAACGTCGCGATGTCGGACGGCACGTAGCCCTTCCCCCACAGGAGAAGTACGACGCCCTTGCCGGTCGCGTAGGTGGGCGCGCTCGTGAGGTTGTAGAGACCCGAGATGTCGTAGATGTCTCGGGCGATCGACGGGGTCACCAGGTCCGCGGGATTCTGCTCGGGCGCCGCGTCCGCGACCGGCGATGCGGCCCCGAGCGCGGGCAGGGTGAACGGGGTCCAGCCGCCGGCCAACCCGCTGACCGCATCGATCTCGCTCTCGAGCCAGCTCGGGAGGCTCGGGGCCGACGCGGGGAACGACACGGTCCGACCCTCGTAGTCACCCGTTCGCAGCGAGGTGCCGAACGCGGCTCCGACTCTCGCCGCCGGCCCCGCGAGGCTCAGCGAGAGCCGGTCCGGCCACGCGTGCACGACCGCGAGGCCGCGCGCCTCGAAGTAGGCCTCGACCGCGGCGTACATGCTCGGGGAGAGGCCGTAGCGATCCGCGATCTGGCCGAGCGTGAGCGCGGGGTCGCCCGCCGCGGGCGCCAGGTAGAACGCTGTCGAGCTCGGGCGGAAGGATAGGACGACCTCCACGGTCCCGGCGAGGGAGGATGCTCGGGGGACCGCGTCCGCGAGCGAGCTCGAGTAGCCCGCGATCGCGCCGAACGGCGACGGCGGCAGGTGGGTGGCGGTCGTCGGGGACAGCGAGGAGGCGGTCGGACCGTCCGCGAGCGCGAGGCCAGGGGCTACCGCGACGGCCAGCACCGCCAGCAGGCTCGCCAGGACGGCCCGCCGCGCCGAGCGGGGGCGAGGGGGGTCCATGCAGACATGCATGGGCCCCTCGCCTTCCAAAAACCTTCGTACCGCGGCCGGCCCCGCTAGACCCGGATGGGTGCGGTGTACCCCGCGGGACGGTGGAACGGCTCCGGGCCGCCGAACGGATCCGGCCTCGGGCCGGTCGGCTCGCCCCGTCGTGCCGCCAGGTAGGCGTCGATCGCTTCCGCGGCGCTGGTGGCGCTGCCCATCGCATAGACCACCGAGCGGCCGCCGGCGGCGAAGATCCCGGGGACCCCAGTGGCGAACCCAGCGCCCTTCCCCTCGGGCCAACCCTGGCTCGTCAGCTTGAGGTCGAGTCCCGGCCCGAATCCCTCGAGGTCGGCCCGCTGGCCGACGGCCACGATGACTGTGTCGCAGGCGAGCGTCTCCTCGGAGCCCGCGACGGGCACCGGCGCGCGGCGTCCCCCGGCGTCCGGCTCCCCGAGCTCCATCGACTGGACCACGAGCCCTTCCACGTGGCCGTCGCCCACGATCCGCACGGGGGCCTTCAGGAAGCGGAAGACGATCCCCTCGCTCTCGGCGCCGTGGATCTCCTCCGGGTCGGCCGGCATCTCCCCCCGGGTCCGCCGGTAGACCAGCGTCACGCGACCTCCGTGCGACTCCCGGAGCGCGCTGCGGACCGAGTCCATCGCGACGTCCCCGCCCCCGACGACCACGATCTCCTTGCCGACCGTCACCGGCTCGCCGCGATTGATGCGCGTGAGGAACTCGAGCGCCGGCAAGACCCCGTCCAGATCTTCGCCGGGGACGCCGAGGGTCCGGTGCTTCGGCGTTCCGATCGCGACGAAGACGGCCTGATAGCCGTCGCGGAGCAGGGAGTCGAGCGGGAGGTCGCGGCCGACCTTGCGATCCTGGACGAACGTCACGTCGAGGTCTCGGAAGCGGGCCCGATCGGTCTCGACGTCCGCGTCGGTCATCCGGTACGCGGGGATCGTCTGCATCAGGCCTCCGGCCCGGTCCTCCTGTTCGAAGACCGTCACCGAGTAGCCTCGGACCCCGAGCTCCCAGGCGGCCATGAGCCCGGCCGGGCCCGCGCCGACGACGGCGATCCGCTGGTCCTTCGGCTTCGACGCGACGTAGGCGAGATCGCTCGCGCCGTAATCCAGGGCGGCCCGCTTGAGCTGCCGGATCGCGATGGGGACGCCCTTCTTCTTGACGACGCACGCGTCCTCGCAGTAGTGGTAGCAGACCTTGCACAGGCAGGTGGAGAGCGGGTTCTCCCGCAGGGTCACGCGGGCCGCCCCGTCCCAGTCCTCGATCGCGATCAGACGGATGTACTCTCGCGCGTCCTGGTCGATCGGGCACGCCTCGACGCACCAGGGCCGGCGACACTGGATGCAGCGCTTCGCCTCGAGGATCGCCTCCTCCTTCGAGTAGGCGTGCAGCACCTCCCGAAAGTCGGTCACCCGATCGGCGACCGGTTCCTCGGCGATCGGCACCCGCACCGGGTTCAGTTTGGGGGGCGTGACCTTCGGTGGGGCCGGGGAGTCCGGCGGCATGGCCGTGCAACTAGCTCGCGCGGTTCATAATACGCTTGTGCGCGCCACGGGCGGGCCTCGGCCCCCTCCATCGGCGCCTTGCGCCCCGTGGGGTCGAAAGCTATAGGTTCCCCACAGGTCCCTAGGGCGTCGCCGGGCGCCCCGGCGGAGGATGCATGGTCCTCGATTCTCTCGGAAAGTCCCTGCGCGGCGTTCTGCAGAAGATCGCCCGGGGCTCGACGGTCGACGAGGCGCTGTTGGCCGAGGTGGTCCGCGACATCCAGCGCGCGCTGCTGCAGGCGGACGTGAACGTTCAGCTCGCGCTCTCGCTGACCCAGCGGGTGCGCCAGCGCGCCACCCAGGAGAAGCCGCCCGCGGGGGCGAGCCTGCGGGACTTCCTGATCCGCATCATCTACGAGGAGATCCGCGGAATCCTCGGAAAGGAACGAGCGTTCGAGCTGCGGCCCAAGCGGATCCTCCTCGCCGGCCTCTTCGGGCAGGGCAAGACCACCACCGCCGGAAAGCTCGCCCGCTACTTCCAGAAGCGCGGCGTCCGAGTGGGGCTCGTGGCCGCGGACGTGCATCGGCCGGCCGCGATCGATCAGCTCGAGCAGCTCGCCCGAAAGGTCGGGGCGGAGTTCTACGCCAACCGGTCCGAACCGCGGGCGGAGGTGATCGTCCGGGACGCCCTCGCGAGGTTCCCACCCCATCTCGCCGTGATCGTCGACACCGCCGGACGCAGCGGCATCGACGCCGATCTAATCGCCGAGCTCCAGCGGGTCCGATCGGCCTTCGAGCCCGAGGAGACCCTCCTCGTCCTCGACGCCGCGATGGGCCAGGCCGCGGGGCGCAGCGCCGAGGCCTTCCACAAGTCGGTCGGCCTGACGGGCGTCATCCTCACCAAGCTCGACGGCTCGGCGAAGGGCGGTGGGGCGCTGAGCGCCGTCGCGGTCAGCGGCGCGCCGATCCTGTTCATCGGCACGGGCGAGCACCTCGACGAGCTCGAGCGGTTCGAGCCGACCCGGTTCGTCTCGCGCCTGCTCGGCATGGGGGACATCCAGACACTGCTCGAGCGCTTCGAGGAGCTGTCGGACAAGGAGGCGGCCGAGAAGGCCGCGAAGAACCTCATGAGTGGGCGCTTCTCGCTCCGCGACATGCGGGCGCAGCTGGCCTCGCTCGGGGAGATGGGACCGGTCTCCAAGCTGCTCTCGATGCTGCCGACCCTGGGGGCGGCCAAGGTCGACGAGCAGCAGCTCGACGCGACCCAGGTCCGCATGAAGCGGTTCCGGACGATCCTCGACTCAATGACGGGCGAGGAGCTCGACGACCCGCAGCTGCTCAAGGCGGATCGGATCCACCGCATCGCGCGGGGCAGCGGCACGAAGACCCAGGAGGTCCGGGGCCTGCTCAAGCATTACGAGATGACCCGCAAGGCGGCCCACGGCTTCGCCTCGAACCGGCGCCTGCGCCGCCAATTGGAAAAGCAGTTCGCGGCCGGCGAGCCCGCGCTCGAGTGATCGGGGGGCTCCGGTGGACGGGCTCGCGATCCTCGAGGCGATCGCCGGTGGTCTGCTCCTGTTCTTCGTGCCCGGGTTCGCGCTGTCGCGCGCGGTGTTCCCGGAGTGGCGCCTACGCGGTCCCGGGGCCGCGCTCCGCCAGCTGGAGACCGTGACCCTCGCCTTCGTGCTCAGCGTCACGCTGACGGTCCTCGTGGGCGTCGCGCTGCTCGACGGGACCCCGGCCGGCTTCGCCGGCGCGTGGAGCGACCCGGTCCTCGAGGGCATCCTCGCCGGAATCGCTGCGGTCGCCTTCGGTGTCGGGTGGGCGCGCGGCGCGTACCGGGCCGGGCGCGCAGAACCGGCGGGGGCGGGGCCCTTGGACGCCGGGGAGTTCGGTGCGTGGGAGTTGGACCGGGAGCTCGAGGACCTGGCGCGGCAGGAACGTCGCATCGTCCACGCCCTGCGCGTCCGGTCCGTCGGCCCTCCGGAAGCCGCGGCGCTGCGCGACGAGCTCGAGCGAGTGCGGAGCCGGCAGGCGGAGCTCGGTCAGGCTCGGGAGGCGGAGTATGCCACTCCGTGAGCGCCCGGGGGCCGACTACAAGATGGCCCTCGTGATCCGCGCCGAGCTTCGTCTGACGGCGGGCAAGGCGGCGGTCCAGGCCGCTCACGCCGCGGTCCTTCTCACCCGCCGTGCGGAGGCCCGCGACGCGACGACCCTGGAGGCCTGGCTGGCGACCGGCGGGAAGAAGATCGCGCTCACCGTGGCCACGCTCGCCGACCTCGAGGGACTCGAGCGGCGAGCGAAGGCCCACGGAATCCCGACGGTGTGGGTCGAGGACGCCGGCCTCACCGAGGTCCCGCCGGGTACCCGAACCTGTCTCGGACTCGGCCCCGCCCGCGCCGTCGACCTCGACCCGGTGACCGGCGAGCTCGACCTCCTCTAGACCCCCGCGCGCCCGTCCGGCCCCCGGCACCGGGCCGCCGGAGGCCGCGGTCGTCAACTGACGTTCTCGGAACGGCCCGGTCCAAAAAATGACTATATACGACCATCGGACTTCGGTGTTGGGCCACCGCCGGGGGGCCGGGGACCGATGCAACTCTGGGTCTATGTGGTGCGACGGCTCCTGCTGCTCATCCCCATCCTGATCGGGGTCCTGACCATTCTCTTCGGGATCATCAGTGCCCTCCCGCTGACCGACCGCATCGCGGCGGAGCTCGGCACCGGTCACGGCGGCCGTCCCATCACCCCCCAGATCCCTTGTACCAACACCACCGCGTCGGCGCCAATCCCTTCCGTTTCGTCGAACACCTCGTTGACCACCCCCGCGTCCACTAGCGCGCTGTGCACCAATCCGGATTGGCAACCCGCTCTCGACAAGTTAGGATTCAATCTGCCCATCCCCGTGCAATGGGCCATCTACGTGTACAATGGTCTCACGTTCAACTGGGGACACACCGCCCCCGGCAGCTTCATGTCCAACCTCATCGGAGAGGAGGGCAAGTCGCTCCCCGTGACCACCGTCCTGAGCTGGTACCTTCCGTTCACGATCCAGCTCGCGCTCCTCTCGCTGCTGTTCATCCTGGTGCTCTCGATCCCGCTCGGCAACTACTCGGCGGTGTTCCGCAACCGGCCGCTCGACCAGGGCACCCGGATCATGTCATTCTCCGGCTATGCCCTTGCCTCGTTCCTGCTCGCCAGCCTGGTCCTGATCGCCGCCGTCGAACTGCTCGGCGGCGCCACGGCCACCGTCTGCGGCTCCTCGGTGTTCAACCTCGTCTACGGGTCCTGGCCGTTCCAGTTATCGACGTGCTATCCGGTCACGAGCTATCCGTGGGTCGGAACCCACGTCTTCGCGCCGACGTCCCCCACGGGCTTCCCGATCGTCGACTCGTTGATCCACGGGCAGTGGTCCCTCGCACTGTCCGTGTTCTCCCGGCTGATCCTGCCGGCGCTGTCGATCGCGTACCTCTCGGTCGCGGGCATCCTGCGCTACGTGCGCAACAGCATGCTCGAGGTGATGAACCAGGACTACATCCGCACGGCGCGCGCGAAGGGCGTCCCGGAATCCTCGGTCATCCGTAAGCACGCCGGCCGCAACTCCCTGACCGTCACCGTCGCGGTCCTGGGCCTCACCTTCGCCGCGTTCATCGGCGGCTTCCCGGTGATCGAGGAGGTATTCGGGCTCGACGGGATCGGCAAGGTGCTCATCTGGTCCATCCTGCCCAACTACGACTACGGGATGATCTTCGGCACCACGATCCTGTTCACCATCATCGTGGTCGTCGCGAACGTGATGGTCGACGTGATCCAGGCGTACCTCGATCCCAGGATCCGTCTCGGCTAGCGGAGGCAGCATCGATGGCGAGCTCGAACGGTGAAGGGTCCGCGCTCCCGGCGCGGGGCCGTCGCCCCAACCCGCGGCTCGACCAGATGAAGCGGACCTGGTACCTGCTCCGCAAGAACACCCTCGCGATGATCGGGGTGGGACTCCTCGTTTTCTTCGCGGTCCTCTTCGTGGCGTCGTTCTTCTACCACGCGTCCGCGACCACGATGACCCAGTACTGCGGGACCTACTACTCGGGCTACCAGTTCTACCCGACCTCCGTCTGCCAGAACCCGATCTGCACCTATCCGCCCGGCTCGCTCCCGCCCGTGGCCAACTGCTACCTGACCGATCCGAACAACCCGTCGTTCGTGGCGCCCACGTTCTCGCTGAGTCCGTTCCACCTGGGTCCCTTACCGTTCGGTTCGCTGTCGACGGACCCCGGGGCGCCGGTCTTCTACAACATGTTCGACGGGATCGTGAAAGGAAGCGAATGGAGCATCACGATCTCGGTCGCGATCGTCGCGGTGGGGGCGAGCGTCGGGCTCCTGCTCGGCGCCACCGCGGGCGTGAGCGGCGGGCTCGTCGACGAGGCGATCATGCGGACGACCGACATCTTCCTGTCGGTACCGCAGCTACTGCTCGTGCTCGTGCTCATCATCGTCTTAGAGCCCGTATCGATCTTCAGTAGCTTATCCGGTCGGGTCGCGGTCCTGATCATCGGGTTCTCGATCACCTGGTGGCCGTTCTACACCCGCATCGTGCGTTCCCAGGTGGTCGTCGTCCGAGAGCAGAAGTACGTCGAGGCCGCCCGGGCGAGCGGCGCGGGGACCGGTCGGATCCTGCGGAAACACATCATCCCGAACTCGCTCTTCCCCGTGTTCGTACAGATCGCGCTCGACGTCGGATCGATCCCCCTCATCATCGGTGCCATCATCTTTCTCGGAGTGCAGGTGTGGCCGACCCCTGTCTTCCCCGAGTGGGGGTCGCTCGCCGGCGCCTCCGTCTCCTCGCAGATCGTCGGGGACCTGTTCCTCGGCGGCGTGACCTACTATCCCTGGTGGCAGCTGTTCTTCCCGGGCATCACGCTGTTCCTCTTCGCGATCTCGGTGAACTTCTTCTCGGACGGCCTGCGGGACGCGCTCGATCCCCGCCTGAGGCGGTGATCGGTCCTCGTGTCGGCCTCGGCCTCGTTCCCGTCCCAGTCCCCCCTGCCGGAACCTGAGGCGGAGGCGCCCGCCGCGCTCGACGTGGCGGGCGCGGCCACCAGCTCCCCCGACGTCGTCCTCGACGTCCGCGGCCTCAAGACCTACTTCTACACGTACGACGGGGTCGTCCGCGCCCTCGACGGCGTGAACCTGAAGATCCGCCGCGGAGAGACCCTCGGGCTCGTGGGTGAGACCGGCTGCGGCAAGAGCGTCACGGCGTTCTCGATCACCCGTCTCATCCCGGACCCGCCCGGTCGGATCATGGAGGGCCGGGTCCTGCTCCGCGGCTCCGATCTCCTGTGGGGCCTCGACAAGGAGGCGAGGTTCAAGGAGGTCGGCAAGACCGGCCGCTACAAGATCCGCCGCAGCTACCGGCGCATCCAGGAAGCCCAGCGGCGGATGATGGCGGTCCGCGGCTCGCTCATCTCGACGATCTTCCAGGAGCCGATGCTCGCGCTCAACCCGGTCTTCCGGGTCTGGGACCAGATCGGGGAGTCCCTGACGCTCCATCGCCTCCCGCCCACGATCGACGCGATGCTCGCCGCGTCGACCGCCGCGCCCGAGCTCCCGGAGGCGGTCGATCGGCTCGTCGACGCGGCCCTGCACAAGGACCTTCCCCGCATCCGCGCGGTCTCCAAGGAGATCGGGCAGCTGACCGGCCTTCCCAGCCTGGCCACCGAGATGTTCTACGCCGTCCGGAACCCGAACCTCGTGGGGACCGAGGCGATCGGCCGAGAGGTGCAGCGGTGCCTGCGGCGTGTGCCGTTGTCGGGCCTGCAGCGCAGCTACCTGCAGCGCCGCCGACGGATCGCCGAGCTCGACCAGACGCTCCGGCGGATCTACATGACCGAGATGAAGGAGGGCAAGCCCGACCGCCGCGGGCGAGGCTTCGCGAGGGCCCGCCGGCGGGCGGTCGAGCTCGGCTCGCTCGGCTACCGGCTGCCCGGGATCCGCCGCCACGTCAAGCGCCCCCTCGATTCCGAGCTGTTCTGGCAGGCGGTGGGGCTCCTCGAGAGCGTCTCGATCGCGAGCCCGGCCCAGGTCGCGTCGAGCTACCCGCACGAGCTCTCGGGCGGGATGCTGCAGCGGGTCATGATCGCCATGGCGCTGGCCTCCGACCCGGAGATCCTGATCGCGGACGAACCGACGACCGCGCTCGACGTCACGATCCAGGCCCAGATCCTGGAGCTGATGCGGGCGCTCAAGTCCCGGGTCGGCACGGCGATCCTGTTGATCACGCACGACCTCGGCGTCATCGCGGAGGTCGCCGACCGCGTCTCCGTGATGTACGCCGGCCGGATGATCGAGACCGCCCCGGTCCGCGAGCTGTTCGCCAACCCGCTGCACCCCTACACCCAGGGCCTGCTCGCCTCGATCCCGCGCGTCGACGACCCGAACAAGAAGCTCGAGTCGATCCCCGGCTCCGTCCCGAACCTGATCTCCCCGCCGCCGGGGTGCCGGTTCCACCCCCGCTGCCCCCACGCGATGCCGATCTGCAAGGAGCAGGTCCCGCCGACGACCGTCGAGGCGCCGAGCCACACGGTCGCCTGCTTCCTCTACCACGGGGTCGAGGACCGCAACTAAGGAGGGGCGATGGCGACCAACGGCGGCGACGAACCCCCGATCCTCCTCGCGGTGCGCAACCTGCGCAAGTACTTCCCGGTCCGCGGGGGACTCCTCTCCACGCACATCGGCGACGTCCATGCCGTCGACGGCATCTCGTTCGACGTCCGCGCGGGGCGCACGGTCGGCCTCGTCGGCGAGTCCGGCTGCGGCAAGACGACCACCGGTCGCGTCGTGCTGCGGCTGATCGAGCCGAGCTCGGGCCACGTCTTCTACCGACCGAGCGCCGAGCAGTTCGACCGGCTCAACCAGCTCTACGCGGACCTCGACGTCGCCGCGCGCTCCGGCGGCAACGGCGCGAGCGCCCCTGCCGGCGTGCTCCGCGAGCTCGACCAGATCGCGACGAAGTCCTCGATCTTCCGCAAGCGGCGCTCGCAGATGCGGACCCTGCGCGGCAAGATGCAGATCGTCTTCCAGGACCCGTTCAGCTCGCTCAGCCCGCGCCTGACGATCCGCGAGATCGTGCGGGAGCCGCTCGAGATCCACAAGGCCGGCACCCGCGCCGAGCGCAACCAGCGCGTCCAGGACCTGATGACGAGCGTCGGGCTCAACCCGGAGCACCTGTGGCGGTTCCCCCACGAGTTCTCCGGCGGCCAGCGGCAGCGGATCGGGATCGCCCGCGCGCTCGCCTTGCGGCCGGACTTCGTGGTGCTGGACGAGCCGACGAGCGCGCTCGACGTGTCGGTCCAGGCCCAGATCCTCAACATACTCAAGCGGCTCCAGCAGGAGGAGAACCTCGCCTACCTGTTCATCTCGCACCACCTCTCCGTCGTGCGCGCGATGGCCCACGACGTGGTCGTGATGTACCTCGGCCAGGTCGTCGAACGGGCGCCGACCGAGGAGCTGTTCACCCGGCCGCTCCACCCGTACACCCAGGCGCTCCTCGCCTCGATCCCGATCCCCGACCCCACGGTCAAGCGCGAGCGGATCGTCCTCTCGGGCGAGGTGCCGAGCCCGGTCGCGCCGCCCTCGGGTTGCCGCTTCCACACGCGGTGCCCGGCGGTGATGCCGGTCTGCCGCCGGGTCGAGCCCCGGCTCCAACCGAGCCCGCAGCACCCCGGGCACTTCGTCTCCTGCCACCTCTACCATACGCCCGACGAGCCCGCCGACGCGCCGCTCGGCTCGGGCGCCCTCGCGGTGCCCCCGGCCGCGAGCTGACCGGCCCATGGCGGGCGGCGGGGAGACGAGCGAGTTCGGAGACGCGGCGCAGGAGCGGGCGCGCCGCAAACGCCTCGTCGACGAGCCCGGCCCGAGCTGGCGCGAGTACTTCTACCGGTCCTTCGCGCGCGTGTGGGCCCTCTGCTTCTTCTTCATCGCCGACGTCTGGGTCGTCGTCCAGTGGCTGTACCCCTGGATGGCGATCAACCTCGCCTGGATCCTGATCGCGCTCGCGATCGCGATCTACGCCGAGTACCTCGCCTACCAGTGCCTCTGGTTCGAGCCGGACGAGGCCTCTCGGAGCACCCGGCAGCCGTTCCGAAGGACCTGGAACCGGCCGGTCGAGTACGGCCGCTGGTCCGAGGCCCGGGAGGAGGCACGGCGGCACCCCGCCTCCCCCGCCGCGGTCGACCCCTCGGAGTTCCTGTAGGACGCGTCGCGCCTCCCGTGACCTCGCCGGTCGGATCGTCCGCGCCGCACCTTCGCTCCGATAAGAGAAGGAGAGGGGGAAGGGGTTGACCCGACCCGCCCCGAACGGGGGGGTCGGATCTTCTACCGGTCCGTTCCGTACCGACTTCGGGCCCCTACGGCAGCTTTCCGTTGCCGGTCACGGAGTAGAACACATTGTCGAGGCCACCCGCGCTCATCGTGAGCTGCGTGTTCACGCTCGAGATGTTGATCCATGGCGCCGTGAGCCAGGCACCCACCGACTCGAACTGGTAGGTGTAGAGGCCGAGCGCCCGCCCGATCTGGGAGATCTCCGCGTAGAGCAACGCGAGGGTCGCGGGGTCCGACGTGTGCAACGCGAGCTCGTAGGCGTTGTACATCGCGTAGTACGCCGTTCCCTGGCAGGCCTGCGGGATCCCCGCGTTGTTCTGCGAGTAGTTCGACCACTGGGCCCACTGGTCGACCGTGTAGGTCGGGCAGCCGAGCGTGCCGCTCGCCGTGTAGAGGAGCGACTGCGGTCCCACCGCGTCCGCGTAGGTGTAGGTGGAGTTGGGCTTCCACAGCGGCGTGTAGTAGTCGGACGGCGCGGGGTAGTCGGGCGACCAGCCGAGCGTGTAGACGGGTAGCGGGCTCTCGCCCGGGGCGCTGTACAGCGACCCGAGCACGAGCGTCAGGAACGTCACGTCCACGAGCACCGGGTTGATCGCGCCGCCGGTGACCTTCAGGATCGAGGCGACCCACAGCCCGTTCTGGATGTCGCCCTGCGGGAAGCCGGTCTCGCCGAACAGCGGGATCGTGCACGGGTGGCTGGTCGTGCAGTCGCTGGCGATCTCCGCGTCGTAGTACGGGCTCCCGGGGGTCG
>DASPVQ010000026.1 GCA_035622275.1 Thermoplasmata archaeon
CCGGCCGACCGAACCTTCCTATAGCACCCGCTCCTCCGCCCGCCCGGAGCGTCGGTCGGGCGTGCGGGCGGTCGTTCTGGGCGGCGGCGGTCTGACCGGTCGGTGCGCCGTCCGGGACCTGGCCACGAACGGCGTCTTCGACGCGGTGGTCGCGGCCGACCTCGACATCGGCCTCGCGGAGGCCGCCGCCCGCGCCGCCGGGTCCAAGGCGTCGGCGAGCGCGCTCGACGTTCGGGACCGGCCGGCGCTCGTCGGGCTCCTGCGCGGAGCGGATGTCGTCGTGAACGCCGTCCAGTACGGATTCAACCTCACCGTCATGGAGGCGACGCTCGAGGCGCGGGTGCCGTACCTCGACTTCGGCGGGCTCTTCCACATGACCCGTCGCCAGCTGGCGCTGGACCCCCAGTTCCGGGCCGCGAAACTGCTCGCGATCCCCGGACTCGGACAGGTGCCGGGGATCTCGAACGTCCTCGCGATGGAAGCCACGCGCGACCTCGACCGGGTCGACTCGATCGTCATCCGGGACGGCTGGCGGGACCTCACCGTCGGCGGACCGGAGATCGTCTTCACCTGGTCGCCGAGCACGTTCCTCGACGAGATGGTGTTGCCCGCCGTCATCTTCGAGAACGGAGAGTACCGCGAGTACCCGCCGATGACGGGCGCCGAGGAGTTCGAGTTCGCCGCCCCGGTCGGGACGACCCGCGTCTATCGCACGCTGCACTCCGAACCCGCCACTCTTCCCGAGAGCCTGAAGGAGAAGGGGCTCCGGCACTGCGAGTGGAAGGAGGGCGGGCCGGGCATCGAGGTACTCCGCACGATGGCGCTGCTCGGGCTCGGCTCCGACCGCCCGCTGGACGTGCGGGGCCAGTCCGTGCTACCGAAGGAGTTCACGCTCGCGCTGCTGAAGCGCGAGAAGCTGCTCGGCATCCCCGAGGGCGTCGACGCGGTCGACTGGGAGGTCTGCGACATCGAGCTCCGCGGCGCGCAGGGCGGGCGCCCCGTCGTGCGCCACGCGATCGCGCGGTTCCCGGCCCGGCGCGACTGGCATCTGGTCGCGACCGAGTACGCCGTCGGGGTCGCGGGCGCGGTCGGCGCGGAGCTGATCGCGACCGGTCAGATCCGCGAGGTCGGGGTCGTGCCGCCCGAGCGCTGCGTGCCCGCCGGACCGTTCCGGGCGGCCCTCGCGAAGCGAGGCATCGAGACCACCATCGTCCCGCCCGAAAACCCTCTGCCGCCGCTCCGAAAGGAGTGAAGACGCCGACAAAACGGCGGAATTTCGCCGTTTCGGTTATTTTGAGCGGAGCCAATTGATGTATTTGCAGCCTAACGAGCCCGAAACATTACACAGCGTTTGATGCATACTTTGCGTTGCGACCCGTATAACGGGTTCTCGCGTTGAGCCAATTATATATAGGCCACTCGGGGTCCGAAACCGCTCGCGATGCGTGCTCTATGGCGGAACCGCAACCCGCCCCGGTACCGACCTCCCCCGTGCG
The DNA here is from genome assembly GCA_035622275.1 of Thermoplasmata archaeon. NCBI lineage: Archaea > Methanobacteriati > Thermoplasmatota > Thermoplasmata > Thermoplasmata archaeon. The sequence goes on from DASPVQ010000026.1 coordinate 1,497, forward strand.
GGGAACCGACGTTCTGACGCGGGAACCGCGATCGGAACGTCTGCCGGCGGGCGCGCTCAAGGCCGCGGACTCCGACGTGCAGCCGGCGCCGACGCCCGCGGTCGAAGAGACCGGCAAGAAGGTCCCCGTCGAGGCGCCGTCCGCGGAAACCAAGGAGGCGCCGGCGGCGGCCCCGGCCGCGACCCCCGAGCCGGAGGCGCTCCCCATCCCGATCGCCCGCCTCGTCCCGAAGCTGAAGAAGAGCGCGAAGCTGTTCGAGGAGGGCAAGAAGTACATTCCGAACGCGTCGAGCTCGCTGATCCGGGTCGCCTCGTACGACCCGTGCCCCCCGTTCATCGCGGCCGGGAAGGGCGCGCGGATCTGGGACGAGGACGGGAACGAGTACCTCGACTTCAACCTCGGCTACGGCTGCCTCATCAACGGCCACGCGCCGAAGGAGCAGGTCAAGGCGATCCAGGACCGGGCGGAGCTCGGCGTCCACTTCGCCGCGCCGACGGCGCTCGAGATCGAGGTCGCGAAGCTGTTCCGGAAGATGGTCCCGAACGCGGAGCGCGTCGCCTTCTGCTCGAACGGCTCGGACGCGACCCAGAACGCGATCCGGATCGCGCGGGCCGTCACGGGCAAGGACGCCATCCTGAAGTTCGAGGGCCACTACCACGGCCAGCACGACTACGCGCTGATCAGCGCCGAGGCGCCGCCGATCGTCGCGGGGCTCGACGAGTACCCGCGACCCCTGCCGAACTCCGCCGGGATCCCGCCGGGCGTCACGGACTACGTGATGGTGGCGCAGTACAACTCGATCACCTCGTTCGAGCGGATGGTCAAGCGCTACCGGGACCGGCTCGCCTGCGTGATCCTCGAACCGATCATGGCGAACGCCGGGGTGATCCCACCGGCGCCGGACTATCTCAAGCGGGTCGTCGAGATCGCGCACCAGAACGACCTGCTCGTGATCTTCGACGAGGTGTTCACCGGCTTCCGCGTGGCCCCGGGGGGCGCGCAGCAGCTCTACGGGGTCGAACCGGACATCTCCTGCTGGGCGAAGGCGCTCGGCGGCGGCGTCCCGATCAGCGCCGTGTCGGGCAAGGCCGAGTACATGGACCTGATCGCCCCCGGGCGGATCAGCTTCGGCGGGACCTACTTCGCGAACAATCTCTCGCTCGCGGGCGCGCTCGCGAACCTGCGCATCCTCTCCCGGGGCGGCGACGAGCTGTACGCACGCTTCGCTCGCCTCACCGACCGCCTGGAAAAGGGGCTCGAAGAGGCGGCCCGCGACGCGAAGGTCAACGTGATCGTCCAGTCGGTGAACGGGATGCTGCAGTTCTTCTTCACCCGCCGCAAGAAGATCGTCAACTACCGCGAGTCGCTGCAGATCGACTGGAACCTCTACCTGCGCCACCACCAGCTGCTGCTCGACAAGGGGATCTACATCCACCCCGACAACTACGAGCGGCTGACCTTCTCGAGCGCGCACACCGAGAAGGACATCGAGCGGTTCGTGGGGGTCGCGACCGAGACGTTCAAGGAGCTGCGAACCCTCCCGCGCGATTACTTGCCGTAACGCGACCGGCGAACGAGGCGGGCAGGTAGTCCCCGGGAAAAGGGCGGATTTCCCCCTCCCACTCATTTCGTCGAGGGACGAGCCCGCTCCGCTCGAGATCGACCCGGCGCTCAGCGCGCCCTTCGGGAGCCCGAAGGGGGTCCGGGCGCTGGTCCTGCTGGCGAACGCCCGGGCCCCCGGACCCCGTATCGGGTCGCCGAGCTCGCTCGAAGGCGTACGCCGAGCTCCGCCGGCTCGCGAGAGCCGGCGTCGTCTCGGAGCGGAGGACCCGGCACGGGGCCCCCGCGGCCGTCGCCGGGGCATTAATAGAGGGAAGTCGATGGCCCGCGAGCGACCGCGCGGGCCCCAGCAACGGTCGCCCGGAGGGGGTGGGAATGGGCCGGAGTCTGAGCGATCTCTTCGTCTTCGTGGGCAAGCGGCTCCTCCAGCTCATCCCGGTCGTCCTGGGCGTCATCGTCCTCACCTTCTTCGTCTCGCACCTCGACTTCACGGCGAGCACGCTCTGCCACGAGTGGTACTTCCACGCGGGCTCCACCACGCTCGAGAACTGCGAGCAGAAGTACGGGCTGCCGCTGACCGACCAGTTCTGGAACTACCTCACGAGCCTCGCGCACGGGAACTGGGGCGCGGCGGTCCTGGGGAGCTCGGTCGGGTCCGAGATCGACCAGCGCCTCCCCGCGACGATCGAGCTCGTGCTCGCCTCGCTGTTCCTGATGGTCGTGATCGGGATCCCGCTCGGGGTGATCGCGGCGCAGTACGCCGGCCGCCTCGGCGACCACCTCGTGCGGATCCTCTACCTGAGCGGCTGGGCGACCCCGACCTACCTCGGCGCGGTGATCGCGGCGATCTTCATCGGTCCGTACTTAGGGCTCCCCACGAGCGGCGAGTACTCGACGGTCTTCGTCCCGTTCCCGCAGTACACCCACATGTCGGTCATCGACGCGATGATCGCGCTCAACCTTCCGTACACGATCGACGCGATCTCGCACCTGATCCTGCCCGCAGCGGTGCTCGCGTTCATCAACATGGGCATCGCGACGCGCATGACGCGCGCCTCGATGCTCGAGGTGCTCCCGCTCGACTACGTGCGCTCGGCCCGCATGAAGGGGCTCGGCGAGTTCTGGGTCCTCTACAAGCACGCGCTCCGTAACGCGCTCATCACGACCACGACCGTCCTCGGCCTCACGGCAGGGGGGCTGCTCGCGGGGACGGTCGTCGTCGAAGAGGTGTTCGACTGGCCCGGGATCGGCCAGTACGCCTACACCGTCATCGGCGGCGGTGGCTCGTCCCCCAACTTCGACGGCGCGATCGCCGTCGTGATCGTCTTCGCGATCGCGGTCGTCGTCGCGAACCTCGCGGCGGACATCCTCTACGGTCTCCTCGACCCGCGGGTGGACTGGAGGTAGGTCGTTGACCGCCCCCTCCCCGGCCCCGACCCCGACGCACCGACGCGAGAGCCAGCTGAGCGTCTTCTGGCGCGTATTGCGGGCGAACCCCCTCTCCCTGATCGGGTTCATCCTAGTCGTGCTCATCGGCGTCACCGCGCTCATCGTCCTGGTCGCGCCGCACCTCCTGGTGCCGTACGGCCCGCTCCAGCAGACGTCGGCGCGCAACGCGGCGCCGTCGTGGGCGCACCCGTTCGGGACCGACAACCTCGGCCGGGACATCTACTCGAACGTGATGCTGGCGCTCCCGCTCGACCTCGGCATCGGCTTCGCGATCGCCGGGAGCGCGCTCCTGATCGGAGGAGTGCTCGGACTGATCGCGGGGTTCTACAACGCGCCGGGGACGCTGCTCGGCTACACCTCGATCGCGGTCCTCCGGGTCACGGACATCTTCCTGTCGTTCCCGAGCCTCATCCTCGCCCTCGCCCTCACCCGCGTGCTGGGCCTCGGCGTGGGACCGAGCGTCCTCGCGATCACGATCACCTGGTGGCCGTTCTATGTGCGCCTCGTCCGCGGCGAGGTGCTCGCCGTCAAGCACCTGCCGTACGTGAGCGCGGCGCGCGCCGCCGGCGTCACGGAGAACCGGATCGTGCTGCGGCACGTGCTGAGGAACGTGCTCGAACCGGTGATCGTGTACTTCACGCTCGACATCGGCACGGTCCTCGTGACCTACTCGACGATCGGCTACATCGGCGTCGCCAGCGTCTACCCCGGCCCGCAGCCGGAGTGGGGAGCGATGCTCGCCTACTACCAGCAGACCGGCTCGGCCAGCATCTACCCGTGGATCGTGCTGGCGCCGGGCGCGGCGATCTTCGTCACCGTGCTCGCCTTCAGCCTGCTCGGCGACGGGCTGCGGGACATCCTCGATCCGCGCACGCGTCGGGCGTTCGTGCGCGGCACGTCCACGCACGATCCGCCGGCGGAGGCGCCGCTCCCGGCCGCCCCGAGCGCGCCCGACGCGCCGCAGGAGACCGAGGTCCCCGCGGCGGTCGCGGCGGCGGAGGCCGGTTCATGACCGACCCCGTTCTCGACATCGAGCATCTCGAGATCACCTACACGGTCGGCGCCGGGACGTTCCGGGCCGTCTCGGACGTCTCGCTGAAGATCTACCCGCGCCAGGTGATCGGCATCGTCGGCGAGACCGGCTGCGGGAAGAGCACGCTCGCCCAGGCGATACCGCGCCTCCTGCCCGAGCCCCCGGCCTCGATCGGCAGCGGCCAGATCGTCTTCCGGGGGACGGACCTCGTGAAGGTGCCCAAGCGCAAGCTCCCCATGGTCCGGGGCACCGGGATCGCGATGATCTTTCAGGAGCCGCTCAACTCGCTCAACCCGGCCTTCCGCGTCTTCGACCAGATCGCCGAGTCGATCCGGATCCGCCACTATCGCGAGATGGGCTGGGTGAAGTCGTTCACGGGCGGCGATCCGCCCTTCGACTACTCGAAGCCGCCGGTAGCGTCGAGCGTCGGCGGCGCGCTCGTCCGCTCGGTCGTGCCCGACGGAGCGCTCGAGGAGGCCGCGCGCGACCGGCTGCGCAACCGCTCGGAGTTCCGCGAGGAGGTGCTGCGCTACCTTCGGCTCGTGCGGATCAACGACCCCGAGACGATCCTCAACCTGTACCCCCACGAGCTCTCCGGCGGGATGCGCCAGCGCATCATGATCGCAATGGCGCTGAGCGAGAAGCCGTCGCTCCTCATCGCCGACGAGCCCACGAGCGCGCTCGACGTGACGATCCAGGCGCAGGTCCTGACGCTGATGAAGGAGCTGATCGACGAGGTCGACGCAGCGATCCTGTTCATCAGCCACGATCTCGGCGTCATCGCCGAGACCGCCGACGAGGTCGGCGTGATGTACGCGGGCCGGATGGTCGAGTACGGACCCGTCGCCGAGGTGTTCCGCTCGCCGCGGCACCCGTACACGAAGGCGCTCCTGCGCGCGGCGCCGGCCCACTACAAGGCCGACGGGCCGCTGAGCACGATCGCGGGCTCGGTGCCGAACCTCTCGCGGCCGCCGCCGGGCTGCCGCTTCCACCCCCGCTGCGTCCTCGCCCAGGACGTCTGCCGCGGAGATCCCCCGCCCCTCGCGCCCGTGGATGGGGCGAGCGCGGAGGACGGTCGGGGCGTGCACCGGAGCGCCTGCTACTTCTCCGACAAGGTGCCGGGGCTACCGTGAACGAGCCGGCACCCCTTCTGGAGACCGTCGCGCTCGAGAAGCTCTTCCCGATCACCCGGAGCCTGGCGGACACGCTGAACCGGCGCCCGACGCGCTCGATTCACGCCGTCGACGGCGTCTCGATCACCGTTCGCGCGGGCGAGACCCTCGGGCTCATCGGCGAGTCGGGCTCCGGCAAGACGACCCTCGGCTGGGTCGTGGCCCGGCTGCACGAGCCGACCGGCGGCTCGATCCTGTTCGATGGCGAGGACGTTACGCACCTGCAGGGTCGCGCGCTGCGCGCCTGGCGCCGGAACGTCCAGATCGTCTTCCAGGACCCCGTCGGCTCGCTCGACCCGCGCCTGAGGGTCTGGCAGATCGTCGGCGAGCCGATCCGCGCCCAGCAGGGCCTGCGCGGGATGGCGGTCCGCGAGCACGTCCGGGCGCTCCTCCCGACGGTCGGCCTGCCGCCGGACTGCCTCGACCAGTACCCCCACGAGTTCTCCGGAGGCGGACGCCAGCGCCTCTCGCTCGCCCGGGCGCTGAGCGTCCAGCCGCGGCTGATCGTGCTCGACGAGCCGACGAGCGCCCTCGACGTCGCCGTCCAGGCGCAGATCCTCAACCGTCTGGTCGAGCTCCAGCGCGAGCGGCAGCTCGCCTACCTCCTGATCACCCACAACGTCGCCGCCGTGCGGTTCGTCGCCGACCGGGTGGCGGTGATGTACCTCGGCCAGATCGTCGAGTACGCCGCGGCCCGCGAGCTCCTCGAGCACCCGGTCCACCCGTACACCAAGGCGCTGCTGGCCGCGGTGCCGGTGCCCGACGCGAGCCGGCGCCGCACCCGCTACCGGATCGGCGGCGACATCCCCTCGCTCATCGATCCGAAGCCGGGATGCCGCTTCGCCCCGCGCTGCCCCTTCGTGATCGATCGGTGCCGCGTGGAGAGTCCCCCGCTCGTCCCGTTCGAGGGGACCGGCCGGCTCGTCGCCTGCCACCGGGCGGCGGAGGTCCGCGACATTGCGCCCGAGACCCTCCTCGCCACCGTCGCCGCCAACGCGGGCGCCCCGCCGGCCGGCACGGCGATGGTGGGCGCGACCGCGGCGCCCGCCTAGCTCAGCTCAGCCACTGCGTGTTGAAGCCGATCGAGAACGGCTCGGCGCTCGCCATCGGGTTCTCGACGAAGCCGTGGAGGTTCGAGGCATAGACGGCGAACGCGGTCGGGACGCACAGCCAGATCTCGGTGTAGCTGTCGTAGATCGCCTGGGTCATCGTCGAGTAGTACGTCGCGAGGGTCGCGTTGTCCGTCGCGTTCGAGTCGGGCGCCGCGGCCGCGGTGTAGACGAGCTGGTCGAGGCTGGCGTTGTAGGTGGACAGCATGAGGCTGTTGAAGCCGGCCATGCACATGTTCGCGCTCCCCGAGCTCACGAAGTCGTTCTGCGTCCAGTCGTCCGGCGAGATGTAGTCGGACGTGTAGAACTCCTGGCCCATGTAGAACGGCCCGCCGTTGAGGGTCGTGTTCGAGGCGCAGTCGCCGGCGCTGTAGCCCTGCTCGGCGATGAGCCCGTCCAGGTTGACCGGCACCGGGTCGATCGTGATGTTGATCGCCGCGAGCTCGGTCTGGAGCAGCGAGGCCGTATCCGACCAGTCGGAGCCGCTGTTGAGGTACATGTACTTGATCGAGTCCCCGCGGCAGGCGCCGTTCGCGCACGGCGAGTCCTTCATCTCCTGGTAGGCGAGGGAGAGGTCGTACGGGTACGGCGCCAGGTTCGACGGGTTGTAGTACGGGTACGACGGCGGGACCGGGCCGACCCACTGGCTCGCGTAGCCCCCGAACGCCTCCTGGATGATCGCCGAGTAGTCGATCGCGTGGGCGATTGCCTCGCGCACGGACAGGTTGTTGAACGGCGCGACGGTCTGGTTGAGGTAGATCCACCACGAGCCGCTCGTGGCGCCGTAGATGGTGTCGAGGGGTTGGACCACGACGTTCGAGTGGCCCTGCAGCTGCTGGATCGTCGACGGCCCGATGTACGCGAACGAGGCGCCCTGGACGTGACCGCTGATCAGGTCGGAGGTGGTGATGTCGATCGTGTCCTGGAAGATGATCTCGACCGAGGTGTTGGCCGGCGCGAGGTTGATGTTCCACGGCGCGGCCGCCCACGCTGACGCCCCCCAGTACTTCGGGTTCGGCTGGAGGATGTAGCCACCGCCACCGGACGGGTTGTAGTCGAGGAGCAGGTACGGGCCCGTGCCCAGGGTGTTCTGGGAGGCGTAGGCGTTGACGTTGCCGATCGAGACCCCGCCGTTCGCGTCGATCCAGCTCGGGTCGACCGCGTAGGAGTTCGGTGCGGAGATCGACGCGAGCAGGTAGGTGTAGTTGCTCGCGAGGTAACCGTAGCCGAGATTGAGGGCGATCGAGTACGGGTTGATGACCTGGAACGACTGGTTGGGCAGCTCCATCATCGCCATCTCGCTCGCGCTCGGATCGAGGAAGTTCCACGAGTTGAGGTCGCCGACCAGCGTCGCGTTCGCCGCCTGGATCGTGGCGTTCTCCGAGTAGTAGCTCAGCGGGTTCGCCGGGTCGAAGTTGGTGGAGAAGAAGTTCTCCTCGAGGATGAACTGCGGGCCCTGTTCGAGCAGCAGGCTGCGGTAGAAGCTGTACCACTGGACGTAGGCGTTGTACGGGTCGCCGTTCGAGAACACGACGCCGTGGCGGAGCTCGAAGGTGTAGGTCGAGATGTTCGCCCCGACCGCCGGGTTGTAGCTGCTCGTCACGGTCCAGTTCGCGGCGAGGACCCCGGAGAAGCCCGTCACGCTCGAGCCGTTGTAGTTGACCAGGCCCTGGTAGACCTGCTGTACGGCGGCCCAGCCGGGCGTGGTGAACGTCACGGCCGGATCGAGCGAGTCGGGGATCTCGGCCTGGTCGACGCAGATCCAGCTGGTCTGCTTCGGCCCGCAGTTCGAGGTCGTCGAATGCTGCAGCGCGTAGTAGACGCCGATCCCGGCGACGACGAGCACGACCACGATGGCGATCACGACGATATTCCGGGTCCGCGGGCGCATCCCTACCCTCCCGAGAAGTCTCGGCGGGAACCGCCTCCTCCTTGATAAGGTATGCCGTGCGAGGGACTCGCACGAGAGCGGTGCGCGCCGCCGGCACCGTCTTAGGTCGCTCCGGACTTCGGCGGCCGGGTCGCGGCATGAGCGAGAAGATGCTCATCGGCGGAGAGTGGGTCGAGGCGAACAGCGCGGCGACCGTCGCGGTGACCAACCCGTTCGACGGACGCTCCCTCGCCTCGGTCCCCAAGGGCTCGCGCGAGGATGCGCGTCGCGCGATCGACGCGGCGCGGGAGGCGTTCGACCGCGGTCCGTGGCCCCGGCTTCCGCCGCGGGCCCGGGGAGACGTCTACCTCAAAGCGGCGGCGCTGATCCAGTCGCGAATTGCGACGATCGCCGAGCTCGAGAGCCGGAACCAGGGCAAGACCATCAAGCAGGCCCAGGACGCGGACATCCCGTTCTCGATCGACAACCTCGTCTTCTACGCCGGGGCGGGCCGGACGCTCGACGCGAAGAGCCCCGGGGAGTTCACGGGGGACGGCACGACGATCTTCCGTCGCGAACCGGTCGGGGTCGTCGCATCGATCACGCCGTGGAACTACCCGTTCATGATGGCGGTCTGGAAGATCGGGCCGGCGCTGATCACCGGCAACACGGTCGTCCTCAAGCCCGCGAGCTGGACCCCGCTCTCCACCTTCGAGCTCGCGCGCGCCTTCCAGGAGGCCGGGCTTCCTCCCGGGGCCCTCAACGTGGTCACCGGACCGGGCGATGAGGTCGGCAACGAGCTCGCGCGCAATGCCAAGGTCGATCTCGTCTCGCTCACCGGGGACACCGCGACAGGCAAGAAGATCCTCGAGGCCGCGAGCCCGACGGTGAAGCGCACCCAGCTCGAGCTGGGCGGCAAGGCGCCGTTCGTCGTCTTCGAGGACGCCGACCTCGCCGCCGCCGTGGAGGGGGCGATCGTCGCCGGCTACGTCAACGGCGGGCAGGACTGCACCGCGGCGACGCGCCTGATCGTGCATCGGAAGCTCCGGGCACGCTTCGTCGAGCGCTTGCTCGAGCGCGTCGCGACGATCCGGGTCGGGGACCCGCTCTCCCGCGCCACGGACCTCGGCCCGCTCGTCCACCGGACCCACCAGCAGCACGTCCTCGAGTTCGTCCAGAAGGGCTCGTCGGAGGGCGCGAAGCTGTTGACGGGCGGCACGGACGAGCGAGCGAAGCACCTCGACGGGGCCTTCGTCGCCCCCACGGTGTTCGACGCGGTCGCGCCGGACATGACGATCGCCCAGCGCGAGGTGTTCGGGCCCGTGCTGGACATCCTCGAGTTCGAGACGTTCGACGAGGCGATGTCGATCGCCAACGGCGTCGACTACGGCCTCGCGGGCAGCGTCTGGACGAACGACCTTAGAACGGCGGTGCGGGCGGCGAATGCGCTGCGCTTCGGGGACGTATGGGTCAACGACCACCTGCCGCTCGGCTCCGAGACACCCCATGGCGGGGTGAAGCAGTCCGGCTTCGGCAAGGACCTCGGCGTCGATTCCCTCTACGATTACACCACCGTGAAGAACATCTACATCGACCTCACCGGCCAGGCGCGCAAGGGCTGGCACTACACGACGTATGGCGACCCCGGGTAGCGGGCCGTGATCGCGGGCATTCCGTCCAGCGGGCGCGGCGCCCTCTTCATCGGGGGCACCTGGCAGTCGCCGGGCGGAGGGCGGTACGTCCCGGTCCTGGACCCGTCGACCGGTCGCCCGATCGGCGAGGCGCCCGTCGCCTCGGCCGAAGAGGCCCGCGCCGCGGTCGACGCGGCCGCGGCGTGCGAGGAATCCTGGGGCGCGACGCCGGGCCACGAGCGGGCCCGTCTCCTTCGGGCCCTTGCCGAACGGATCGGCGCCGATCGCGAGACGATGGCCGGCCTGATCGCGCACGAGGTCGGCAAGCCGATCGTCGACGCCCGGGTCGAGGTGGACCGGGCCGTCGGCGTCTACCGCCTCGCGGCCGAGGAGATCCGACAGCTCGTCGGCGAGAGCTATCCGGCGGATGCCTTCGAGCGGCCCGCGGGCAACGAGCACCGCTTCCTCTTCTCGGTCCGGGACCCGATCGGGGTGGTCGTCGCGATCGGACCGTTCAACTTCCCGCTCAACCTGCTCTCGCACAAGCTTGCGCCCGCGCTCGCGGCCGGGAATCCGGTCGTCGCGAAGCCGACGAGCGCGGCTCCGTTCACGGCCCTTCGGCTCGCCGAGCACGTCGCGGCGGCCGGTTTTCCCGCCGGCGTCCTCAACGTGGTCACCGGCCCGGGCGGGACCGTCGGCGAGACGCTGGTCGAGCATCCGCGCACGCGACTCGTGACGTTCACCGGCTCGACCGCCGTCGGTAAGGGGATCGCGGAGCGGGCGGGGCGCCATGCGAAGCGGGTGATCCTGGAGATGGGCGGACTCGACCCGTTCGTGGTCCTCGGCGACGCGCCTCTCGAACCGACGGTCCGGGCCGCCGCGCGCGGCATCTATTCCTACTCCGGCCAGGTCTGCACGGCCTCGAAGCGATTCCTCGTCGCCGAGGGGATCGCGGACCGGTTCGCCGCGGCGCTCGCCGAGGAGGCCCGGCGCTTGAAGGTCGGACCGGCCTGGGAAGAGACGACCGAGGTGGGTCCGCTCGTCGACGTCGCGGCGATCGAGCGCGTGGAGACGCTGGTGCGGGATGCCGAGGACCGCTCCGCCCGCCTGCTCGCCGGTGGACACCGACCGGACGCGCCGAAGGAAGGGAACTTCTACCTTCCCACGGTCCTCGACGCGGTGCCCGAGGACGCCCGGGTCGTCCACGAGGAGCCGTTCGGTCCCGTCGCGCCGATCCTTCGCTTCGAGAGCCTGGACGACGCCGTCCGTATCGCCAATGGCACTCCGTATGGCCTGCAGGCGGCCGTCTACACCCGCGACATCGCGAGGGGCTTCTCGCTCGCCCGCCGGATCCGTGCCGGCGGCGTGCACCTCAACGACCCCACCAACCTGCGCTGGGACGCCCTGCCGTTCGGTGGGATCAAGGAGAGCGGCCTCGGCCGGGAGGGCCTGCGCTTTGCGATGGAGGAGATGACCGAGGTCAAGCTGATCTCGGTCAACTACGGGGCGCCGTAGCGGGCCCGATCGGTCGACGGACCCGGGGCCTCGAACCGGAACGGGCCTCGAGGCGGCCGCGTCGTGAACGCGGCGCCACGGCCAAGGGAGGTCCCATGGCCGCCCTCCTCGGGTCGGTCCCTCCCGGTGCGGAAGCGCCTCCTCGCGTTGGTGTCGGCGGGAACGTCGCGGTCACTTCCCCCGGGTTCCCGGGCGCGGTCCGATGGGGGGCCTCAGGGGCTCTCGGGGTCCGGGAACGTACGGCCGGGCACGGGGGGCAGCAGCGGGGGCGGGGCGCCGGGGGAGCCCGGCAGCTTCGGCTCGCCGATCCCCGGGCGCGGGACGCGGCCGCGCACGGCGGTGCGCGCGCTGGGCGCCTCGTCGAAGCTCTCGAGCGCGTCCTCGAACGCCGCGAGTCCCCGCTCGAGGAGCTCGTCCTCGATCACGAGCGGCGACATGAACCGCAGCACCTGGTCCCAGGCGCCGGCCGTGTGCATGAGCAGCCCGCGCGAGAACAGCGCGGAGCGCATCGCCTTCGCGCGCTCGCCCCAGGCCGCGCGCGAAGCGCGGTCGCGGACGAACTCCACGCCGATCATGAACCCCTTGCCGCGGACGTCCCCGATCATCGGGTGCCGGTCGCCCGCGGCCCGCAGCCGCTCGAGCACTCCCGCGCCGCGATGCCGCGTCCGCTCGATGAGGTCGCCCTCCTGCAGCAGCCCGAGGACCTCGACCCCGGCGGCCAGCGCGAGCGCGTTCGCGCGGAACGTGCCGAGGTGGAACGCACGGGGAAGTTCCTTGACGAGGTCGGAGCGGTAGGCGACCGCAGCGAGCGGGATCCCCCCGCCGATCGACTTCGCGGAGCACAGGAGATCCGGCGTCACGCCCGCGTGCTCGACGGCCCACATCCGGCCGGTGCGTCCGAGGCCGGTCTGGACCTCGTCCGCGATGAGCAGGAGCTGGTGTCGATCGCAGAACTCGCGCAGGGACGGGAGGAAATCGTCCGGTGGCAGCACGTAGCCTCCCTCACCGAGGACCGGCTCGACGAGGACGCTCGAGACCTCGTCGACGCCGGAGTGCGGGTCGTTCACGAGGTGCTCGAGGTAGGCGATGGTGCCCGCCGAACCCTCATCCGCGCCGAGCACCGGACGGTAGGGATCCGGGAAGGGCACCCGGACGACGCGGGCGCCGCCGAAGGCGCTCGTGGCGTGGTAGCGTCGTCCGCTCGTGAGCCCGACCGCGCCCCCGTGCACCCCGTGGTAGGCACCCGAGAAGACGATCGTCCCGTGCTTCCCCTGGGCGAAGTCGGCGAGGCTCACCGCGGTCTCGATGGCGTCGCCGCCGGTGATGCTGAAGAACGTCCGGGACCGGCGGCGCAGGCTGCCGGGCAGGCTGTCGCCGAACGCCTCCAGGAAGCGGATCCGCGCCTCCGTCGGAAGCTCGAGCGTGTGCCAGATCCGCTCGGCCTGGGCGGTGACGGCCCGCTCGACACGCGGATGGCGGTGGCCAAGGTTCAGCACCGAGATGCCCGCGACCCAGTCGATGTAGCGGTTGCCGTCGAAGTCCTCGATCGTCGCGCCCTGCGCGGCGGCCGGGGCCATCGGGAAGTGGTGCGAGTAGCCGACCGCGTCGGTCTCCAGGCGGTCCTGGGCGGCGAGGAGCTTCCGCGACTTCGGCCCGGGCGGGGGCACCACGATCCGTGGCGCGTCCGGAAAGCTGAGCCAGCGGGACGGGTCGGTCACGGGACCCTCGGACTCCAAGCACCGTCCCTACGCATATCAGCCCTCGGGACCACCGCGCCCGACGGGTTAATCGCCCCGCGGTGGTGCCTTCCGTACCGGAACCCGGAGCCGGCCCCATGGTCCGCGTCGACACGCACCTTCACCTGAGCCCGTGGTGGCCGGACCTCGCCCACACCGCCTACCGCGCGGATCTCGACTACACAGTCGGCGGGCTGCTCGCGGAGATGGACCAGAGCGCGATCGACTACGGTCTCGTCATCGAGGCCCGCGAGTCGCCGAGTCCGGCGGAATCGCTGGCCGAGAGCCGAACGATCCTTGCCGCCAGCCAGGGCCGATTGCGTCCGGTGGTCACGGTCGACCCGACGCGGGGCCGGGACGCGATCGGCGAGGCGATCGCGCTGTGGGAGAGCGAACCGAACCTGGCCGGCGTCAAGCTCTATCCCGGGTACCAGCCATTCTACCCGCACGACCCCCTCGTCGAGCCGATCTACGAGTTCGCCCACGCCCGGCGCCTGCCCGTCCTGATCCACCAGGGCGACACCCTCGCCCGCGACGGCCGGATCAAGTTCGCCCGCCCGATCGAGGTGGACGAGGTCGCGGTCCGCTTCCGGGACGTGGAATTCGTGCTCTGCCACCTCGGGAACCCGTGGATCGAGGAGGCGGCCGAGCTCGTCTACAAGAACGAGAACGTCTACGCCGACACCTCCGGTCTCCTGGCACACCCGTCCGCGCCCCTCTTCGATAGGATGCGCGAGCAGTGTCGGGAGCGCATCGCCGGGGCCCTCGTGCAGATCGGGAGCGCCGACCGGTTGCTGTACGGCTCCGACTGGCCGCTCGAGGAGCTGAGCCTGGCGATCGACCTGGTCGCACGTCTGGATGCCCCGGCGGTCGACCGCGCGCGCATCCTCGGCGAGAACGCCCGGCGCCTGTTCCAGCTGCCCGAGGCACCCGCGCACCGCCCGCATTCGCGGTAGGGGCGGCGGTCGTCCGACCGTTCCCTACGAAGGCTACGGGAACTCCGGAGCGCGGTCGGTTATCCTGCCTCGCCGTCGGGGGCGTACAGGGAAGCATCGTGCCGTCGCCGGGCGCATCGCAGGAGGCGGTCGCGGTCCCGCGCGGGGTCCTGATCGGGCGGGCCGACGACGCGGCCCTCCTGCTGCGTCGTCGGTTGGAGCGACCCGCTCGGATCGGCCGGTACGGCTTCGGCTTCATCGGAGGGGTGATCGCGGCCGCCGGGCTGGGTCTATGGTTCACGGACCGAGCGCTCCTCGGCCTTGCCTTCGCCGGGTTCGGGGGGGTGCTGCTCGGCCTCGCGGCCGTCCAGCACGTGCTGGTGCGACGGGACGAGGCCCACTGGCCCGACCAGGCGATCCTGTGGGAGGAGGGGATCGAGCTCGTCCTCCACAACGGGGAGGTTCGCGGCGTCTCCTGGGACGACCCGGACCTCTCCCTCGGGCTGATCGCCCGCCGCGCCCCGCGACCCGCGGCTCGCGAGTACCTGCTCCTCTGGATGGGGGATTCCCACGTGCCGACCGTCGAGCTCTCGGCCGCCGGCTTCACGCTCGTGCGGAAGGCGGCGATCGCCCGTCAGCTGCTCATCAACGAGCGTCGCCGGGGGCGCGAGCCGAACGGCAGCGAGTGGATCGAGATACGGCAGAGCCCGGCGCGTGGGATCCCGGCGGCCACCGGGGCTCGGCGGAGCGACGCCCCATCGAGCTGAGCCGGTCCGTCCCACCGGCCCCCTCTTAAGTCGAGGCTGCGTCCGCGGCGCGGGGAGCCCCCGAGGATGGACGCCGAGGAGATCCAGCGGATCGTCCGGGAGACGAACTACGTCACCTGGCGCCGCCAGGGCGGCTGGAACCCGCTCGTTGTGACCCGGGCCGAGGGCTCCCGATTCTGGGACGCGGCGGGCAAGGAGTACCTCGACTTCTCTTCCCAGCTCATCGCGACGAACCTCGGCCACGCCAACCCCGCGGTCGTGGCCGCGATCGCCGAGCAGGCACGGACCCTCTCCTACGCGGTGCCCGGGTTCGCGACCGAGCCGCGGGCCCGGTTGAGCGCCGCGCTGCGCGAGATCCTCCCCTCCGGGCTCGATCGGTTCTTCTTCAGCACCTCGGGCACCGAGGCGAACGAAGCGGCGCTCAAGATCGCGCGCGTGGCGACCGGCCGGCGCAAGATCCTCGCGCGGTACCGTTCCTACCACGGGTCCACGGCCGCGTCGATCTCGGTGACCGGCGAGTTCCGGCGTCGACCGATCGAGCCGGTGGAAAAGGTCCCGGGGACGGTGTTCGCCCCGGACTGCTACTGCTACCGATGCCCGTTCGGTCTCACCTACCCGGACTGCGACGTGGCCTGCGCGGAGTACGTCGACTACCAGCTCGAGCGGGAGGGCGACGTCGCCGCCATGATCGTCGAGCCCGTCGTCGGGACGAACGGCGTCCTGGTTCCGGTGCCCGAGTACCTGCCGCGGATCCGGGAGATCACGCGGCAGCACGACGTGCTCCTCATCGCGGATGAGGTGATGAGCGGCTGGGGGCGGGTCGGCGAGTGGTTCGCCGTCGACCGCTGGGGCGTGCGCCCGGACCTGATCACGACCGCGAAAGGGATCACGGGGGCGCACATCCCGCTCGGGCTCACGGCGACGACATCGACGGTCCACGATACGTTCCGGGACGCCTACTTCCCGCACGGTCACACCTACGAGGCGCATCCCCTCACCCTCGCGCCGGCGGTCGCCGCGATCGCCGAGTACCGCCGGCTCGGCCTCATCGAGAAGTCGCGGCGCGACGGGGAGTACCTGCTCGAGCGACTCCGCGAGCTCGCGGGCCGGCACCGCTCGGTGGGCGAGGTCCGCGGCCTTGGCCTGTTCGCGGCGGTCGAGCTCGTGCGGAACCGACGCACGCGACAGCCGTTCAACACCGAGGAGGACAAGCTGGCGGGCCGAGCGCTGGTCGCGGACGAGGTGGCGGCGGCGATGATGAAGGAGGGGGTCTACTGCGTCAGCTGGGTCTCCCACCTCATCGTGGCCCCTCCGCTCATCGTCACCCGGCCGGAGCTCGATCACGGTCTCGAGGTGCTCGATCGGGCGCTCGCCCTCGCGGACGCGAAGGCCGACCCCGCCCCCGCGTGACGGAGGCCGGTCGGCCGTGAGGCGTCGCGCGGGCTCGCTCCGCTTCGAGTACCTGGGCTCGCACCTGATCCTGGTGCCCGTCGAGCTGTCGGGCCGCCATCGATCGCGCTTCATCCTCGACACGGGCGTCGGCGTGAACGTGATCGCGCCCGCCCTCGCCGAACGTTCGGGCGCGCGCGCGACCGGCGCCGTGCAGACCGGCCGCCGGATGAGCGGTCAGGAGCTCTCCCTGCCGGTCGTGGAGATCCCGTCGCTCCGCCTGGGCTCCGAGACGCATCCGGAGGTCCCGGCGGGCCTGTTCGATCTCGACCGGTTCCTTCCCCCCGGGGTCGGGGTGGGTGGGATGGTCGGTCTTCCGCTGTTCGAGCAGCGGCCGTTCGTCATCGATCCCGCCGCCCGCGAGCTGCGGCTCGGCGCGCGCCTTCCCGCGAACGCCCCCCGGGCCCCGCTCACCCTGCGGCGCGACCACCTCTCGCTGGACGCATTCCTGGACCTCGAGCTGCCGGGCGGCACGAGCGCGCGCGTGGAGCTCGACACCGGCAGCGACGCGTTGATCCTGCACACGCGCTACATGGATGCCCTCGGGATCCGGCCGGACGACCCTCGGGTCCGGCGCACGGAGGGCCGGGATGAGGTCGGGCACCCGTACGTTCGCTACCGCGCCCGGCTCGACGGCACGGTCCGGCTCCGCGCGGCACCCGAGATCGCGCGGCCCGACCTTGACGTGATCTTCAGCGACGTGATCTACGACGGCCTGGTCGGCCACGCGTTCCTCTCGGCCTTTACGGTCGGTATCGATGTCGCGGCGGCCGAGATCGCCTTCGGACCCGCGCGCTGGGGCGCGACGGATCCGGCCGCTAGAACCAGCGGCTCGTGACGACCTTCTTGCGCGTGTAGAACTCGATCGCGTCGCGGCCGGTGGCATGAAGGTCGCCGTAGAACGAGCCCTTCCATCCGACGAACGGGAAGAACGCGGGGGGCGCCGGCACCCCGAGGTTGACGCCGAGCATCCCGGCCTCGATGCGATGGGTGAACTCGCGCGCCGATCGGCCGTCCCGGGTGAAGATCGCGGCGGCGTTGCCGAACCGCGCCCGGTTCGCGACCTCGATGGCCGCGTCGAGGGAGGGCACCCGGATGACCGAGAGGACCGGCCCGAAGATCTCCTCCTGAGCGATGGACATCTCCGGCGCGACCCGGTCGAACAGGACCGGTGCGACGAAGTAGCCGTCCCCTCCCGCCGGCACGGTGCCCCGTGCGGCGACGACGGCGCCCGAAGCGACCCCCTCGTCGATCCATCGGAGCACCCGTGCCCGGTGGTCCGCGCGGATGACCGGCCCGACCTCGGTCGCGCTCGCGTCGGCGGGGCCGAGGCGCAGCGCCCGCACCGCGTCCGCGAGCCGGGCGACCAGCGGGTCCCCGACCGGCTCGACCGCGACGACCACGCTGCCGGCGAGGCAGCGCTCGCCGGACTGACCGAAGGCGCTCGAGACGATCGCCGGCACGGCCCGCTCGAGGTCGGCGTCCGGCAGCACGAGCAGGTGGTTCTTCGCTCCGGCCAGGGCCTGGACCCGCTTGCCGCTCGCCGTCGCGCTCTCGTAGACGTGGCGCGCCGTCGGCGCGGAACCGACGAACGAGACCGCATCGATTCCGGGGTGCGCGAGCAGCGCGTCGACCGCCGCCGCGTCCCCGTGCACGAGGTTGAAGGTGCCCGACGGGAAGCCCGCCTCGCCGATCAATCGCGCGAGGAACGCCGCGGAGAGCGGCACCCGCTCCGACGGCTTGAGCACGAAGGCGTTGCCGCAGACGAGGGCAAGCGGCGCCATCCACAGCGGGATCATGA
Source organism: Thermoplasmata archaeon (assembly GCA_035622275.1). Lineage (NCBI taxonomy): Archaea > Methanobacteriati > Thermoplasmatota > Thermoplasmata > Thermoplasmata archaeon. The sequence goes on from DASPVQ010000026.1 coordinate 19,524, forward strand.
CGGGGAAGTTGAACGGCGTGATGCCCGCGACGACCCCGAGCGGCTGCCGAAGGAGCGTCGTGTCGACCCCGGGGGTGACGTCCTCGAGGAACGAGCCCTGCATCGTGGTGGGCGCGCTCGCGGCGAACTCCACCGCCTCGATGCCGCGGCGCACCGAGCCCCGCGCCTCGGCGAGCGTCTTGCCGTTCTCGCGGACGATGCTGCGGGCGAGCGCCTCGCTCTCCGACTCGAGCCGCGCGCGCAGCGCGAGGACCCGCCGCGCGCGCTCCGCGACCGGCACCTCCCGCCAGCCCGGGAACGCGCGGCGTGCGGCCGCGACGGCCCGGGCGACCTCGGCCGTGCCCGATCGGGGGACGCGGGCGAGCAGCGCACCGGTGGACGGGTCCGGTACGTCGAGGAGGCCCACCCCCTGCGGTCTCACCCACATCCCGTCGACGTAGTTCTCGAGGACGGAGGCGTCGGCCGGAGCGGCGGGCATCGCAGCCGGGAGAGGGCGCCCCGTCTTGACGCTCACGGGACGGGCCGCCGCCGGCCCGCCTCCACAGGGGTTTTGTAGCGGCACCGGGTCCGAAGCCCAACGGGCCGGCCCCGAGCGCAGGTCGGCATGGGAGAGGGTAGCCTGGACACCCGATTCGAGCCGGTCTTCGCGGAGTACGAACGCCGGACCCCCCGGTCCCGGGAGCTATCGCAGCGGGCGCGCCGCTCGAGTCCCCTCGGCGTGCACTCGAACTACCGGTTCCTCGAGCCGTACCCGTTCTATGTCCATCGCGCGAGCGGGGTCACGCTCTGGGACGCCGACGGCAACGAGTACCTCGACTTCAACATGGGATTTGGCTCGCTGCAGAGCGGGCATGCCCACCCGAAGCTCCTCGACGCGCTGACGCGGCAGCTCCACGACGGATCGATCTACGGCTACGAGTGGGAGCGCACGCCCGAGGTCGCGGAGCGGCTGTGCCGGCGCTACGGGATGGACCGAGTGCGCTTCAGCACCACCGGCCTCGAGGCGACCCACCACGCCGTCCGCTTCGCGCGCGCGTTCACGAAGAAGCGCTTCGTGCTCAAGTTCGAGGGCTGCTACCACGGCTCGCACGACACCCTGCTCGTCGGCGTGAAGCCGCGGCTCCAGGTCGCCGGCCCCCCCGAGCGGCCCCAGTCCGCGCCCGCGTCGCCCGGCCTGCTGCCCGAGCTGACGCAGAGGACGCTCGTCGCCCCGTTCAACGACCTCGAGGCGACCCGAGCGGTCGCGCGCGAGCACGCCGACGACCTCGCCGCGGTGATCGCGGAGCCGATTCCGATGAACATGGGGTTCATCGTGCCCGACGACGGTTTCTTCCCCGGCCTGCGCGAGCTCTGCGACGAGCTCGGCACGCTCCTGATCTACGATGAGATTAAGACCGGCGCCAAATACCCCGGAGGCGCCGCCGCACGCGTCGGCGCCCGGCCGGACCTCCTCACGCTCGGCAAGTCGATCGCCTGCGGCGTCCCGATGTCGGCGATCGCGGCGGGCCCGGGCATCCTGGACGAGGTCGGGCCGCGCAAGGTCGCCCACGCCGGGACGTATAACTCGAACCCGCTCGCCATGGCCGCGTGCCTCGCTTCGCTGGACCACATCCTGACGGACGAGGCGCTCGAGCGATCTTCCGCGCTCAACGCCCGCCTCGCGAAGGGCTACGCCGAGGTGTTCGACGACGCCGGCGTGACCGCGCACGTGAGCGCGGACGGTGTCTCGGGCACGGTCTACTTCTCCGACCACCCCGTCCGCAACTGGCGGGACTTTCTCGCGGTGGACGGGGACCGCTCGATGCTGTACTACTACCTCTGCCTGAATCGCGGGCTGATCCCGTCGGGCACCGGACCCGACGAGCAGTGGACGATATCGGTCCAGCACACCGACGTCGACGTCGAGCGCCACCTCGAGATCCTGGGGACGGTCGCCGAACGCCTCGCGGGGGCGCCGCAGGTCGGCGAGATCGAGGAATCGGTCTGAGCGGACCCCGGCAGCACCCCTCGACCGTTCCCGCGGAATCGTTCGCGCTAGAACGCGAGTCGCCTCAGGACCGGGTGGACGAGAAGCAGCAGGCCGCCCGCGCCGAGACCGGTGCCGGTGAGCGCGATCAGCCACCCGAGCGACACGGTCGTCGAGAGCGAGCCGACTAGCAGCACCGCGACCGTCCCGGCAAAACCGGCGGGCAAGTACACGTTCGCGGTCATGCGGGCGAGCATCTCGGGCGGGAACGTTCCCTGCACCCAGGCGTACTTGGCCGCGTAGCGCACCGCGAGGGTGGCGCCGAGCGCGCCGAGCAGCGCCATGGCGGGCACGATCAGGGCGGTCGGGACGAGCAGGGCCAGCACGCAGGCCGCGGCCGAGAACGTCGCCACGACGAGCACGAGGCCGACGGACCGTCGCGGGTTGAGGTGGCCCGCCGCGATCCCCGCGAGAGCGCCCCCCAGCGCGTAGCCCGTGACGAGCAGGGCGTAGGCCGACGCCGGGTGCGGGAAGCGCTGGTAGGCGATCGCGGTGATCAGCAGCGGCGGGATCGCGGCGAAGAAGGCGACGATCGCGTCGAACGCCGCGAGGGTTCGGACGGCGCGACCCGCGCTCCCGCGGAAGGCGTCCCACCCCTCGCGGAAGGTGGCGAGGATCGAGGTCGCGGGTGGATGCTCGACGGGAAGGCTCAGCGGGATCGCGAAGGCGAACGCGGCGAGGAGCAGGACCACGTACGCCGACGCTCCGCCGTACGGCCCGACGAAGTAGAGCAGGGCCCCGCCGCCTGCGTAGCCGCCCACCGTCGTGCCGGCGGAGACGATGCTCGCCAGGCCCTCGCCCAGGAACAGCTGACGCTTCGGCAGGACGATGCGGGGTCCGACCATGAAGACGGCCCAGACGAAGTCCCACGCGACCGAGAGGACGAAGACGAGCCCGAGAAGGAGCGCGACGGACAGAACCCCTTCCCGCAGGCCGATCGCGAGCGCGCCGGCGGCGATCATCTGGATCGGGAAGGCGATCAGCAGGATCGTGCGCTTGTTGCGGGCGCGATCGACGAGCGGCGCGACGAGGAAGGTCGCGCTGTAGACACCGTACTCGATGAACAGCACGACGCCCGCGACGAGCAGGTTGCCGGTGATCCCGTAGGCGAGGAACAGGACCGCCACTGAGTAGACGGCGTAGCCGGCCCCGGCGAGCGTCCCCGAGGCCGTGAGGAGCAGGAATCGCCGGTTGCGCAGGATCTCCAGCCAGCCCCCCCGGGCGTACTCCACCTCGTCCGATGCCCGGACGTCTCGGGAAGGCACGGGAGGACCCGTCAATCGAGCGCCCTCCCGTTCGGACCGACCCGCTGCGAACCGAGACCGGGAGTCCGCTCGCCGTGCGTCACCGCGACGGCATCGACTCGGGTTTCATGAGTCGAACTGTTAAAAAAAAGTCCAGGCGGGCGGGACCGCCGCGTCGGCGGCGGGGCAGGGGGCGGGCCCGGCCCTGCGACGCGATCTCGGGGGATCACTCGGGTCTAGTTCCCTTCACGAGAATGACCGTCGCCGGTACTCGAACCGCGCCGTTCGAGTAGAGCGGCCGGAGGGCGCGCGCGGCCTCGGCGATCGCCGCGTCGAGCGACGCGGGACTCAACCGGTGAACGATGCCCTGGAAGGGCGGCGCCGGCTTTCGAAGCATCGAAGCCGCGAGCTCTTCGGGGGTGATCTCCCACTCCTGGATCACTCGGTGACGCGTCTCCTCGACGTACCGGAAACCGGCGACGTCGATCGCGGCACGCAGCCCGTGACCGTCTCCGAAGCGGAACGGCTGCAGGGCTTCCGGCGGTGGTGAAGCGAGGCCGGCCTGTCGGGCGGCCGCGCCGACCGTCGAGAGGAACAGCGGCTGGTCCTCGTACACGTCCCAGACCAGCCACGCGATGCGACCTCCGGGCCGGAGCACGCGTTTCGCCTCGGCGAGCGCGCGGTCGAGGTGAGGGAAGAACATCGGGCCGAACCGGGAAGTGACACGATCGAAGCGCCCCGACTCGAAGGGTAGCGCTTCGGCGTCGGCGAGCTGAAAGCTCGCGTTCGCGACCTTCTCCACTTCGGCGAAGCGACGGGCGAGCGTGATCGACGGCTCGGAGATGTCCGCCCCGACGACCGTGCCGCCGGGAGCGACCCGGCGCGCCTCATCGAGGGCGGGGATGCCCTGCCCGCACGCCAGGTCCAGGACCGAGAGCCCCGGCGCGAGTCCGGCCCCGTCGAGCAGCACCGCGGTCATCTGTCGGTGGGCCGGTCGCACCACTCGAGCCCACTCCCGAGCGTCCTCGAAGGAGAGTCCCGCCCCCCACGCCCCGGCCGGGGCTGGCTCGTCTGCGGCCACGCTCGCGCCCATCCTCGCGGCCCATGTCTAGCCTTCGGCTCGAGGCTCGGGGCGGAGGAGGGCCGAGGGTCCGGGAGAGTGCGCTACGCGTTCCGGACGCTACACGGCCCAGGCCCAGGGTATATGCGGGGTCGAAGGATTGGACCTCCCCCACGCCCATGCGGCCCCACCGAGCGAGCGATCGGCCGTTCGTCGCGCCCTGCCTCAGCGCCTTCGTCTCCGCGCTCCGGTCCCAGGATCGGGCGCGGAATAATCCGGCGTAGCAGGCCGCTACCGGCGGGCGGGCCGTTCTCGGCCCGTCCGGGAAAGACCTGCGGTGGAAGGAAACATGAGCGGAGCGGGAGCGCGGGCGGAACGGGACAGCGAGCGAGAGCGACGGACCGCCCGCCTGGGCCTACTGAGCGACGTGGTGTGGAGGACGACCGAGTTCTTCCACGACGAAGGATTCACCCAGCTTTTGCCGGTCATGCTCGGCCGGAGCACCGATCCGCTGGGGCCGGATCCGGGCTCTTCGGTGCTCACGACGGTCGAGTTCGACTACCTCGGCCAGCGATTCTACCTCATGAACTCGATGATCCTGCACAAGCAGGTCGCCGTCCGCGACGTCGGCAAGATCTGGATCCTTTCGCCCAACGTTCGGCTGGAGCGACCGGAGCGCCGGGCCTCGCGGAAACACCTGTTCGAGTTCACCCAGGCCGACTTCGAGATACCGAACTCGACCGCCGCCGACGTCCGGGCCCTCGTCGAGCGGTTCTTCTCGCGGATCGGCGGCGCATTGCGCGAGCATCCCTCGTTCGGGCAGCTCGGAGTCGAACCGCCGGAGTTCCGGCCACCGTGGAAGGTGTACACGACCCACGAGCTCGAGGCGCGGTACGGCGCGGACTGGGAAGAGAGCGCGTCACGGGACCACGATCAGCCGTTCTGGGCGGTCTGCCACCGACGGGAGTTCTATGATCGAGAGGACCCCGGCGAACCCGGTCACTTCCGGAACTACGACCTCGTCTACCCCGGTGGATTCGGCGAGGCACTCTCCGGCGCCGAGCGAGAGTGGGAGCCGGAACGCATTCGATCGCGGATCGCGCGGGACGGGATCCCTCACGCGGCCTTTCGGGCCTACCTCGAGCAGAGCGAGGGTCTGATCTCCTCGGCCGGTGCCGGGTTCGGCATCGAGCGGCTCACCCGGTTCCTCCTCCAGTCCGATCACGTGGGAGATGTCCAGCTCTTCCGGCGGGTCCCCGGCGAGCCGGCGGCGCTCTGACCCTCGATGGGGAAGGGAAGAGCGACAACACCCCTCTCCGTTTTGATTGCACGCTTCGACCGAGCACGCATCCATCGAAGGGAAAGCTCCCCCGGGGAGTCGCCCCCGGGGGAAGGAAGGGGTTTCCGTCCACTCGAGTCGTCGGCCTAGATCGAGTAGATGCTGACCTCACCTGTGTACGAGGCGATCGCGATGTTGTTGTACGGGTCAACGATGAAGTTGATGTACCGGGCGACCTCGCCGCTGGGGGGCTGTAGCGTCACGAACTCGAACGGTCGGGCTCCCGCGTAGCTGTTGGCGACCGTGACCGTGGTCGTCAGACCCGGGGTGCCGAAACCGCCGTTGACAACTCCGCCCGCAATCGAACCGCTCGCGCCGAGCGAAGGCTGGGGCGCAACACCCGCGGTCTCGCCGGGATAGGCGAGGCCGATTCCGCAGGCCGCGGTGGCGACGCCCTCGCAAGTAACGCCCGAGGTCGTCGCGCGAGCCAGGCCGTCAGACGCGTAGCCGATCGC
>DASPVQ010000027.1 GCA_035622275.1 Thermoplasmata archaeon
GCCGGGATGCTGGTGATCCTGCACTGCACGGGCTGGATCCCAGCGCAGGCGGAGCTCGGCTACCAATGGCAGGATCTACCCCAGTACTGGTGGAACTACAGCATCACAAGCACGGGTGGTGCATACTCGTTCAACGTGAACGTCTATGACGAGCCGCCTGATACTGGAAATATCTGCAACACAGATCGGCAATACTACGAGGTCCAAGTGGTCAATCAGGCGAACGCCTGTTGGGGAGGCGTGTGTCCTAGCCATACGGATTGGACAGGCGTGTGGAACGAGACGGTCGCGATCTGGTCCCCTCAGGTAATCGATCCGATTCTAACCGCGACCGAGGTTACCCCGTCGATCGTTCAGATTGTGGATTTCAGTAACGTGAACGCAGCCGGAGGATACCCAAACAACACTATCAGCTATGAGAGCGGAACCTCGTACACTACCACTTCCAGCTTTTGCTACCTGCTCGTCTTTGTCCAGCAATGCAGCAGTGCAAACACGACAGTGGCAACCAGCACCACCTTCTACGCCCCGGGCCACAATCTGGTCGTCACGCAACAATTCTGGGAGTCCGGCTCCTTGATTTTCGATGCATTCAGTCGCGAGTGGAGTATCATCTCTCTGAACTACTACCAACCCTATGCCTTGCCTGTGAACGAGCCCTCGATCTATCCGAGCAGTGACACGATCGTCCCTGGAAATGCCAGTGAGTATCTGTTGTACGGCTGGGGTGGAGCGGGTAGCGAGAATCAGGGGAGAATGGTGTTCAGCTCAGCCCCGATCGGCGGAAGCGTCACCGTAAGTTCGACGACGAGTAGCTCCCAAGTCAAGGCATTCAATCTGGATGTGGGCGTCGATCTCTACGGCGTCAGCGTCGCGACGACGCTTCTGTCGCTGGACTGGTCTCAGACCAGTAGCAGCACGGTGGCCGATACTCTGAGCTGGGAAGTCTACGGTGACAGCGAGACTGTCCCCGCCTGTTACGTGGTCTACGGCGTGGGTGGGTTTAGCTCATCCGCGGGATCGACGGCCGATGCCATAGGTATCTGGGAGTACGCTCCCGAAGAGTCCGGAGGAGTCTATTCCTGCCCGGTCCCGGCCTGAATTGCTGATAAGCCCACAAGTCCCCTAATGAGTTCCGTGGCCCCGAATGAGCAGAAATCGACTCGTTGCGGTCATCGTTGCGTTCGCTGTCGTTAGCGCTGGGAGCGTCGCATCACTCATCGTCTTTCGCGGCCCTGTAACCGCCGGTAACGAGGTGGTCGACGACGGTCCGACACTGTATCAGGCACTAGCCAATCTCAACACTTCGCTGGAGTCGCTGCCCGGTTCTCCCTGGTTCCCATCCCAAATCTACGGGGTGGCCAGCCCGATCCCAGTCAATCCCAGCTCTTGGGGATGGGACGAATACGATGGGACCCTCGCCAGTTGTCAGGCCGCATTCCATGGACTGACCATTTGGAATGGAACGCTGCCCTTGTTCCTCGGCACTTACAATTCTGGGACAGCGCCGTTCTGGCAAATCGTGTACTTCTCGAATGTCACGCAGCAGCTCGCCGTCGCGACCGATATCCGCGGGGCTCTCGAGGTCTATCCCCCCATCTCCATGTCGAGCCCGTGCGCTGTAGATTCGGGCCTCGGCTACGAACCTTGGCGCTGGATGCAATTCTGGCCGGTCGATGGATTCCCCGGGGACACTCCCGTCATGGCGAGCGATGCTTGGAACGTTGTGGCGAAGAGCTACGTTGCGTGGCTCGCGCGCCCGGTCGCGGAGATGTACATTTTTGGAGCCGACCAATTTGGCTCCGGCCAATCCTCGGCGAATCAAGTGAACTTCTTCACCTGCGGGACCGTCGGCGGCGCCGGGGTAGCTCGGGGCCTCGCGATTTACGGGAGCACCGACTCGCCGGACGACTCTGGCAACACGTGGAACTACTCGCTTGGCTGCACGCCTACGAACGACAACTGGACGGCCATCGGCATTCAGATGGACTTCGCCAACTCCAGCGTGTCGGTGTCCGGAAAGAGTGCCTGGATCTCTCGAGAATTTCAGCTTCGATACCTGCCGCCTTCTCCTCTCTCAGGTCCTGCGTACAACGCCCGGGGGATCACGAGCTGGATGACACGCGTGTACCTCAACAACAGCGAAGGAATGCCTATGTCCATGGCCTCCCCCGATTGCGAAGTCTGGGTCTCCTCCGTTTACGGATGTGCCGCGAACAGCTCGGGATGGTATGCTGTGCTGTTGTCTCCGGACGGGAGTTGGGAGGGAACGTTCGGCGAGACGCCGTCGGGTCCGATGTGGAGTTACCCCGTCCTACCGATCGCGAACAACGAGACCATTGTCCTAGTTGTGCCAGCGACGTGGACTGTCTCGGGCGACGAATTCTCTGTCGGCTCCACCACGAGTCAGCTTCCCCTCGGCGGTGCGACCACCCTCGAGTCAGGGTGAAACCCCCGAGTGGGGACCTTCGCGGCAGGCGGCCGAAGTCATGGACCGGCGCGAGGCCGGCTCACAGCCTGTCTCGCTCGGGAACAGCCGACCGGGATGAGCCGGTCCTGCGGCCCCAACGCTCGACGGCGCGATCACAACCCACCATGGACCCCGGCATGCCCAAGCAGGAAGGGCTCGAGGCCGGATCCACCCACGAGCCGGCGAGCGGGTCACGGGGCGGCAGCCGTGCAGGGACATCACCGGGCTCCAGCTCGCGGAGCAGTTCGAGATCGCCTCGAAGGCTCTATCGCACCGGCGCCGGGGCTCAATGGGCGCGGCCAGATTCGAACTGGCGACCTTCACCGTGTCAGGGTGACGTCATAACCGCTAGACTACGCGCCCTGCGGCGGCGCACCGACGCTCGGCTCTTATGCGTGTCGGCGCCGGCTCAGCCGTACCCGCCCGGAAACTGTCCCGGGTCGGGGTGGTCGTTCCAGTTGTAGTAGCCCATCGACTGGCGCTGCGCCTCGGTCGTCTCCTGGCGCAGCCCGCCCTGGAGCGAGCCGTACGCCTCCCGGATCTGCTCCTCGATCGAGCGCGCGCGCTGGAGCGCCTCGCGCAGGTGGGACGCCTCGATGAACTCGCTGCCCGCGACGGCCGCGAGGTCGCCGGCGGTGCGAATGAGGCCGCCGAGTTCTCGGAGGCGCAGCGTGAGCGCGTTGCGCCGCCCATCGAGCGATTCGGCGCGCCGGCGGGCCTCGCGGATCAGCTCGAGCACGGCGTCGCGGGTGGCGGGCCGGATGCGGCCGTCGACCGCGATCTCCTGCGCGCAGAACTGGGCGAGTCGCATCCGGTTCGTCTCCGAATCGGGCATCGAGGTCTCGAGCAGCACCTCGTAGCCGCTCCCCGCGATGCGCGAACGCAGCGGCGAGAGGATCCGGTGCAGGTCCTGGATGTTCGCGGCCGCCACCAGGATGAAGTCGCACGGGACGCCGTCCACACGGACCGCGGCGCCGCCGGACTGCGGGTTGCGGCCGGTGATCGGGAAGCGCTTCTCCTGCATCGCGGTCAGGATGTGGCGCTGCAGGTAGCCGAGGTGCGGCAGCTCGTCGAGGAACAGCACGCCGTCGTGCGCCTCGTGGACCGCGCCGGCGATCACGCGCTCGTAGGGCAGGGTGCCGAGCTGCGGATGTCCACCGTAGGGGTCGTGGCGGACGTCGCCGAGGAGCTCGGTCTCGCTCGCACCGGTCGCCATCACGAACGTGTTGCGGTCGAGCTTGACGAGGACCTTGCGCGGGCTCTCGTGCTGCAGCGTGCGCCGGCGTTCGAGCGCCCGCTGGTCGAGCACCTTGATCCGGTCACCGGCGCGTTCGTAGGCCACGACCTCCTCCACACCGTTCCTGAGGCGCGTCGTCCGGACCGTCTCCTGCGGGTTGCCCCCCGGGCTCGCCGTGAGCTCGAGGATCCCACCCACCAGGTCCCGGAAGGGATTGCCGCTGCCGGAAATGCCGGGAACGACCTGCTTCAGGTTGTTGCAGCTGGGGCAGTAGCGCTCGGTCGGCAACGAGTAGAAGCTGCAGCGTGGGCAGCGGTAGCCCAGGCGCTCGGCCACCGAGGCAGGGGCCTCCGTCGGGAGGATCAGCTCGCCTTCGACCGATCGCGCGGCCTCCCGTTCGCGGTACACCTCCTCGCGTGCCACGACCTCGATGCTCGGCCGCTCGGGGTTCTCCGGGTTGTGGACGACCCGAAGCTCGGTCCGGGGCCGGTCGAGGTGGAGCGCGAGCGCTTGCGCCGTCATCGACTTGCCGATGCCCGGCGGGCCGACGAGGAGGAGGTGCCGTCGCTGGTAGGCGGCGATCCGGGCGATCTCGACCGCCTTCTCCTGGCCGATAACCCGCTCGAGCGGATCGGTCGGGATCGGGATCTGGGCGGTCGTCTCGATCTCCTCGACCGCCACGGGCGATCGCCGGGGGCTCTCCGTCTCGGTGGCGGTCACGGTCGGTGTCTAGAAGGCCGAGCGCGGGGTAAAAGGTTGGCCGCGGGACCCTCGCGTCCCGCGGCCGGAGGGACGGGGGATCTCAGCGCGGGCCGGCGGGACCGCCGAGGTCCGCCTTGGTGAAGACTCGGACCTGCTCCGGGATCTTGCCCACGGGCCCGAGGCGGCTCGCGACGACGGTGCCGATCCCCTTCTCCTGGGCCACGTCCACGAGGCGCTGGCTCACGATCCCGTCGAAGACCAGGGCCTTGGCCGGGGTCGAGAGCGCGGCGAGCGCCTCGTACATCTCCTTGATCGGGGCCTCTCCGACCACGGCGTCGTCCTCCCCGACGAAGAGCGCGCGGGAGGCGTTCTCGATGCCGTTCAGCAACTCGAAGTAACGCTCGAGGTCGGGCGGCAGCGGCGCCGCGGGGACGGGAGGGGGCGGAGGGGGTGCCCGCATCGGCGGGGGCGGAAGGCGCTCCCGCTCGTCCCGGCGCGATCCCCCGCCGTTGCGCTCCTCGCGCCGCTCGCGACCTCCGCCCTCGCCGCGCTCCTCGCGCGGCTCGCGCGTGGCCCCGGTCGATTCGAAGCCGCTCATCTCGAGGTACTGGTTGATCGGGATCTTGTTGCGCAGGCACTTCAACAGCTGCTTCTGCGTGAGCTCCTCGACCTCGCTGCCGCGCGGGGCGCGCGCGACGAAGTCGACGTCCATCGTCTGGAGCATCTCGCGCAGGATCAGCTCGCCGGCTCGGTCACCGTCGGTGAACGCGGTCACGGTCTTGCCGCGGGAGAGGTCCTTCACGGTCTGCGGCACGCTCGTGCCCTCGACCGCGATGACGTTCTTGATCCCGCAGCGCAACAGGTTCAGCACGTCCGAGCGCCCCTCGACGACGATCAGCGCGTCGGCCTGGTCGACGTTGGGGCCGGCGGGCAGGTGCTCCGGCCCGTAGGTGGTGATCTCGTCGACCTGGACCGCCTTGCGGACGGCCTCGGTGAGGTCGACGCCCACGCCCTTCGACTCTTCCTGAAGCCGACCGAGGATCTCCTTCGCGCGCTCGACGACCTTCTGGCGCTTGGAGATGCGGATGTCCTCGACGCTGACGATCTCGATCTTCGCCCGGCACGGGCCGATCCGGTCGACGGTCTCGAGACCGGAGGCGAGGATCGCGGTCTCCACCTGGTCGAGCGAGGACGGTATGATGATCTCCCCCTCGCTCTTGCCCTTGCGGCTGTCGATCTCGACCTCGATGCGACCGATGCGGCCGGACTTCTGGAGGTCGCGCAGGTCGAGTTCGTCCCCGAGCAGACCCTCGGTCTGGCCGAAGACGGCGCCCACGACGTCGGGCTTGTCGATGACGCCCTCGGCGGCGATACGGGCGCGAATTTGGTACTTGGCGGCACTGGGGTCGTTGGTCATGGTTTTCCTTGCTCCGGAGAGGACCACCTCCCGCGGTCGCGGGGGGCCGTCCGGGAGCGGACCTAGCAGCGCCGAGCGACGCGAGCCGATGCGCGGAGCCTACGACAGACGAAGGGGCGGAGCATGAGTCGTGAGTCCGGGATCTCTCTGCGACGTCCGGGGCGAGCCTCGGTCCGTCTCCGGGATTGTCCTTCCGCCCGTGTTTAGCCGCGGTGGGTATTTAAGGGCGGAGGTCGGCGCGAACGACGCCGGGCCCGCGCGCCGGAGCGCGACGGCCGCGTCCGGTCCACCGGCGGTGAAATTCGCGCGGCTGCGAGAGACACTCTTTATAGCGGGCCCGGATAGGCCGCCTCGGAGCGCAGTTCAATGCCCCGTCGCTCGCGTCGCGCCGCGCCGGACCCGGACCCGGATGTGCCCGTGGCCGTCACCAAGCCCGAGGACGATTTCGTCTCGGCCCTCAAGAGCGATCTCGCCCGGACCCAGCAGGCCTCCGACCTCAAGAACGCCGGCGAGGACACTAGCCGACGGGCCAAGCTGAACCAGCGGCTGCTCCAGGACCTGTGGGAGGTCCACAACCAGTTCGAGGAGATCGGTGTCCACCTCACGATCGACCCCTCGCAGACCCTCTTCGCGACGTTCGTCGAGTACCCGACGACCTGGAGCTTCAAGGACAACTTCGACTTCGGCGCCGTCAAGACGATCGAGGTCGCGGACCGCGCCAGCGGCTGGGTCGGCTTCACCCTGCGGGCGTGGTACTATCGGACGCCCGAGGGACGGACGCACCTGCGATCGATCTTCGAGTGGTGCGACGGTGAGAGCTACCACCGCTACTCGGGCTGGATGCGGATGATGAGCCAGGCGGTGCTCTACGACGCGGCCGAGGAGGAGGTCGACCTCAAGCAGCTCCACCAGGTGCTGCGCGACGTCGTCGTCCACTGGTACGCGGCCCACCTGGAGAAGACGCCCGAGACGTTCGTCGCCCACCTGAAGGAGAAGTATCCGAAGGGTGCGTCGTACGCGAAGGAATCGTACCGCTGAGCCGTTTGCGCGCGCGGTCGCGCCCGCGCGCGCAAGCCTTGAAATAAGCGCTCCGGCCTCGGCAGCGCCCAGGGACGTCGCGGGCCGGGCCGGTCCCATGGGGCCCGACGACGTCGGGGGATCCGGTGGCCAACGACCTGCGCGAACACCTGGTCGCGTACTTCGAGGCGCACCACGCGGTCGTGGAGGCGAGCGCGCTGCAGTTGCTCCTCTCGGACCGCCAGCCCCTTGTGCTCTCGCACGAGCTCCTCGCGGCCCGGCGCGACGCATCGCCGTTCGTGACCCGGGAGATGGTCGAGGCCGCGCTCGCGCTGCGGCATCCGCCCGCGCGCGCCGCCCCGGCGGAGCTACGGGCGATGGCCCGGCGGGAGGACGCGCTGGCGCCGGTGCCGTTCGCGCTCCTGCGGGAGGGGTTCACCGGGCCGCCCGTCGCGACCGACCCGCTCGCGGCGTACGCGGCGCTCTTCCATTCCCGCTACCGCGCGATCGCGCGTCTGTTGCGGGGTCGACCCGAGCTCAGCAACCTTCGTGCGATCCGCGACCTGCGGCCGGCCGAGGGCAGCGCCTCGATCATCGGGATCGTGCGCGAGGTCCGCACGACGGCCCGCCAGCACCATCTCATCGTCACGCTCGATGACGAGACCGGCTCGATCACCGCGCTGGTGCCCAAGGAGTCGCCGGGGGCCCGCCTGACCTACCTCCCCGACGAGATCGTGGGCGTGCGTCTAGAGTTCGCCCGGGAGCCCGGCCGCATCCCGCGGGTCGTCGCCGTCGAGCGGCCAGAGGTGCCCGCCCAGCGCCCGGTCGGCCGGGCCGCGCGGCCCCGGCGGGCGGTCTTCCTCTCCGACCTGCACATCGGCAGCCGTTCGTTCCTCGACGAGTGCTGGGCTCACCTCGCCGAGTTCCTTCGAGGTCGGGGTCCGCGCGCCGAGCTCGCCGGTTCGATCGACCACGTCGTGATCGCCGGCGACCTCGTGGACGGGATCGGCGTCTACCCGCAGCAGGAGCGCGACCTCGCGATCGCGGACGTCGTCGAGCAGTACGCCGAGCTCGGTCGCCGCCTGCGCGAGCTGCCCGAGCGCCTGACGATCGTCGTTGTCCCGGGCAACCACGACGCGGTCTGCCCGGCCGAGCCCCAGCCCGCGCTACCGGCGAGCCTGCGCGCCTCGCTCCCCGAGAACGTCCGCTCGCTCGCCAACCCGTCGACCTTCGCCCTCGACGGGGTCGTGGTCGAGGCCTACCACGGTCGCAGCTTCGACGATTTGATCCCCGCGCTGCCCGGCAGCTCCTACGCGCGTCCCACCGAGGTGATGAAGCGGATGCTCGCGATGCGGCATCTCGCGCCGATCTACGGCGACCGGACCCCCCTCGCGCCGCTGCCGCGTGACGGGCTCGTCATCGACCCGGCCCCCGACATCCTCGTGACGGGCCACGCGCACACCTACGGCGTGGACCGCTACCGGGGCGTCCTCCTCCTCAACGCCTCGACCTGGCAGGCCGAGACCGAGTACCAGCGCATGCGCAACATCTCCCCCGTGCCGGCCCACGCGGCGGTCGTCGACCTGTCGACCCTCGAACTCGTCTCGCTCGACTTCTCCCACGGGGACCCGGTCCTCGCCAGGGTGGCCGGATGAGCCCGTACCCCGCCGACCCGGAGTGGGCGCGCGGCCCGATGCGCCTCGTCCTCACCACGTACCCGGGACGGGACCGCGCGCTCTCCGCCATCGGCGGCGTGCTCGAGCGACGTCTCGCGGCGTGCGGGAGCGTCGTGCCCATCGACTCGCGCTACTGGTGGAAGGGGCGGGTGCTCTCCGAAACCGAGGCGCTCGTCGTCTTCAAGACGGTCCCCAAGCGGGTCGGCGCGCTCTTCCGGTTCCTCGAGGAGGGGCATCCGTACGAGGTCCCGGAGATCGTCGAGATCGACGTCCCGAGGGCCACCGCAGGTTACCTCGCGTACCTCTCCGCGACCCTCGACCGAGCCGTCGCCCGCTCGGCGCCGACTAGGCGTCGGGCAGCACCGCGAGCCCCGGCAGCTCGAGGCCCTGGACGAACTCGAGCGCGGCGCCGCCCCCCGTCGACACGAACTGGAAGCCGTTGAGGACGCCGAGGTCCTCCGCGACGTGGGCGGAATCCCCTCCGGCGGCCACGTGGTAGCCCGGGATCGCGCCGAGCGCCCCGAGGACCTCGCGGGTGCCGGCGGCGAAGCGCGGGTCCTCGGCCCGCCCGAGCGGCCCGTTCCAGAAGACGGTCTTGGAGGTGCTGAGCACCTCGCGAAAGCGCGCGCGCGTCGCGGGCCCGATGTCGAGGGCGCGGCCGTCCGACGGGATCGCCTCGACCGGATGGACCTCGACGCCCGATCCGTCTGCCCGTTCGACCACGAGATCGCTCGGCAGGACGATCTCGGTGCCGGCGGCGCTCGCCGCATGCCCGAGCTCCTCGACGGCGGCCAGCAGGTCGGTCTCGACCGGGGAGGCGCCGAGGGGCACGCCGCGCGCCCGCAGGAACGGGAAGGCGAGCGCACCGCCCACCAGGAGCGAGGTCGCCTTGCCGCAGAAGCTGGTGAGCAGCGGGAGCTTGTCCGCGACCTTCGCGCCCCCGAGGACCACGACGTACGGGGTCTCGGGTCGCCCCATGAGGCGCGAGAGCTCGCGGATCTCCCGCTCGACGAGCAGACCGGCGACGGAGGGAAGGCGCTGGGGCACCCCCACCGTGGAGGCGTGGGCCCGGTGGACGACGCCGAAGGCATCCTCGACGAACAGCTCGCCGAGGCGCGCGAGCTGGGCGGCGAACGCGGGATCGTTCGCCTCCTCGCCGGGATGGAAGCGCAGGTTCTCGAGCAGGAGGAACTGACCGTTCTCGACGCGGGTGCTGAGCTCGAGCGCCCGGACCCCGACGATGTCCTCCGCGAGCGGGACGGGTTGCCCCAGGATCGAGCTGAGACGGCGCGCGACCGGCTTGAGGGAGAAGCGGGGGTCGTGCCGCCCCTCCGGCCGCCCGAGGTGCGCGAGGAGGATCGTCCGCGCGCCCGAGGATCGCAGGTGGTTGAGCGTCGGCAGGGCCTCGCGGATCCGCCGGTCGTCCGCGACCTGGCCGGCGGGGTCGAGGGGCACGTTGAAGTCGACGCGGACGAGGACGCGCCGGCCCCGGACCGCGGCCGAACCGATCCCACGCTTGCCGGCCATCGGCCGCGCTACGGTCCCCTTCGCTAAGACGGTTGTCGCCCGGCGCCGGGCCGTCGCGCTGCGGCCAGCTCCGCGACGACGGCGCGCGTGGCGGGGAGATCGATACCGCGAGCCTCGGCGATCCGCAGGATCTCCCCCGAGATCGCGTCGATCTCGGTCGGTCGACCCCGCTCCACGTCCTGCAGCATGCTCGAGCGATTGGCCGCTGTGGCCTGTAGGATCCGCTCGAGGGCCCGATCGGCCTCCGCGTCGGGGATCGGCACGCCGGCGGCCGCGGCGGCCCGTTGCGCCTCTCGCAGGAGCGCCCAGGCCCTCGCCCGGAACGGCGCGTCCCGGAGCCGGCCGTTCGGGACGCGGGCGAGCGCGCTCACCGGGTTGATCGCCGCGTTGACGAGCGCCTTGCGCCAGAGCTCGCGCGCGAGGTCCGGGACGCGACGGACCGGGATCCCTCCGCTCGCGAGTAGCTCGGCCCAGCGCTGCGTCGAGGGCCCGGCGGCGCCGGCGCGCTCGGTCTCGGAGAGCACGATCTCGCCTTCGCCGGGCTGCTGGACCACTCCGATCGCCTGCCAGTGCGCCGGGATCGAGTTGACCGCGCGCACGAGGACCGCCGGCGCTGCAGCCCAGCCCGCCCGCTCGAAGCGCGGCGTGACGTGCTCGAGGACGCCGAGTCCGTTCTGCGGCAGGAGGGTGGGCTGGGGGAGCGGAACGGCAGCCCCGATCGACGCGATGGCACCGTCGAGGTCGAACGTCTTCACGGAGAGCAGGATCGCCTCGGCGTCCGTCGGCGCGCTGAGGGCCGTGGCGGCCCGGACCTCGACGCGCCCCGGCCGTACCCCGGCCACGCGGAGACCGTGGGCTCGGACCACCCGCACGAGGGGCGCGCGACCGATCAGACAGACGTCGTGGCCGACCACCGCGAGGCGGGCGCCGAGGAGCGAGCCGATCGCCCCGGCGCCGAAGACGACGACCTTCACGGCGGCGCCCCGGCCTACGGGAAGCGGCGGACGAGGTTCGCGAGCGCCGGATCCTGACCCCAGTCCCGGCGCAGGAGGATGAGCAGCCGTTCGTAGTATCGGACCTGTTCGCGCGCCTGCCGGACCTTCAGCTCGAGGTACTCCTCCTCGCGACGCAGGCGCCCGAGCTCGGCGAGAAGATCGCGCTCGGTGGCGCGGAGCGTCTCGTGCCTATCGATTGCGGAGTGCGTAACTCGATGCGGCACTCATCATCTCCAGCGATGCGTTCGCCCGAACGGAGGGAAGCGTCGCCTGCACGGCCTCGCTCAGGCGCACGAGATCGCGGCGGACGCGCCGCAGGCGCGCCTCGATCCGCCGACGGTGCTCCCGCACCTCCGCGAGCGAGCGTTCGAGCACGTCCATCCGGCGACGCCAGTTGTCCCGCTCCTGCACGCTGAGCAGGGTGGAATCGACGTCGACCATCGCGGCCTCCGCACCGGCCCGTGCGAGAATCAAGGTTTCGCCCGAGGCGCCACGCCCCGCGCCGAGCCCCGTCGCTGACGTTTAAACCGACGGGACCGTGGGCCGACGCGGGAGGGGTCGGATGAGCTACCTGTCGAAGGTCGTTGTGCTCGGTGCGGGGAACATCGGCGGGTCGCTCGCGCAGCGCCTCGCCGAGCGGGACGTCGCCCGCGAGGTCGTGCTGGTCGACATCATCGACGGGCTCCCGCAGGGCAAGGCGCTCGACATCCAGGAGTCCGCGCCGATCGTCGGATTCTCGACCCGGGTCTCGGGCTCGACGTCGCTCGAGGTCGTCGGCGGGGCCGAGGTGGTCATCGAGACCGCCGGGCTCGCGCGCAAGCCCGGTATGAGTCGCTCGGACCTCCTGGAGAAGAACGCGGCGATCGTACGAGGGCATGCCGAGGCCGTACGGGACCGAGCCCCCCGGGCGGTCGTCATCGTCGTCACGAACCCGGTCGACGTGATGACCTACTTCTTCCGGCAGGTGAGCGGACTGCCGCCGGCGAGGGTCTTCGGCGAGTCGGGCACGCTCGACACGGCCCGCTTCCGCACCTTCGTCGCCGAAGCGCTGGGGGTCGCGCCGCGCGACGTCACGGGATTCGTCCTCGGCACCCACGGCGACACGATGGTGCCGATCCTCTCCCTCACGAGCGTGAGCGGCGTGCCGCTCGCGCGCCTGCTGCCCCCCGACCGGCTCGCGTCGATCGTCGAGCGGACCAAGCAGGGCGGCGGCGAGATCGTGAACCTGCTGAAGATGGGGAGCGCGTTCTACGCGCCGACGGCCGCGCAGGCCGAACTGGTCGAGGCGATGGCGACCGACGCCCACCGTCTCGTCCCGGTCGCCGCGCACCTCGACGGGGAGTTCGGCGAGCGTGACGTCTACATCGGCGTGCCCGTCGTGCTCGGGCGAGCGGGGATCGAGCGGATCGTGGAGGTCGACCTCACGCCCGTCGAGCGCGAGGCGTTCGCCGCGAGCGTGGCGGCCGTCCGCGCCGACCTGGCCCTGCTGGCCCCCCCCTCCGGTGCCGGCGGGGGCGTGCGGTGAGCGCCGACGCGGCGCCCGCCGCGGTGACGTTTGTCGAGATCAAGCGCCGCCTCGGCACGCTGCGCTTTTCCACGGACTCCCCGGAACACGCGCACATCACGACCACGCCGGCGATCTGCGCGAAGTGCCCGCATTCGTTCTGTACGTTCGTCTGTCCGGCCCAGTGCTACCAGCGGATCGACGGTCGCCTGGTCTTCCGCTACGAGGACTGCGTCGAGTGCGGCGCCTGCGCGATCGCCTGCGACCAGGGCTCCGTGACCTGGAACCTGCCGCGCGGTCCGTACGGCGTCCGCTACCGCTACGGCTAGGGCCGACCGGGCCATCGGGCCGACCCCGGCCGCGTTCGCGTCGACCCGCATCTTAAAGCCCCGGTCCCAGGGTCCTCGGGACGGAGCGACCACGACGCCGTCGGCGAGCACCGCCCCGGAGCCCCCCGCCCTGTTCCCGTACCGGGTGCGACCGGGTCAGGAGGCCGTCCTGCGCGAGGTGATCGCGCTGGCCGAGCGCGGCGGACCGTTGCTGCTCAACGCGCCCACGGGCAGCGGCAAGACCGTCGCAACCCTCGCGCCGCTGCTGGAACATGCCGAGCGCGCCGGCCATCGGATCGTCTACCTCGTGCGGACCCACTCCCAGGAGGTCCAGGTACTGCACGAGGCCCGGACGATCGCGCACCGGCTCGATCGGCCGTTCCTCGCCATCGGCCTGCAGGGGCGCGCGGGTCGCTGCTTCCTGCTCGAGAACGTTGCCGAGGTCAAGGGCGCCACCGCGGAGGAGCACGGCAAGCTGTGCGCGGACCGCAAGCGGGCGACCGAGCGCGCGATGCAGGGGGAGGCGCCGCTCGCCCCCCCACCCGAGCTGCCCGAGGGCGGCGAGATCGACCTCACCGACCTCGACGGGTGCCCGTACTACGCCCGCGTCCTCCAGACCGAGCTCGAGAGCCTCGTCGAGCGGTTCAGCGCCCGGCTGCCGAACCCGACCGAGTTCGAGGGGTTCTGCCGGGAAGAGAACCTGTGCCCGTACGAGCTCTCGAAGAAGCTCGTCCCGCACGCCCGGCTCGTGACCGCCCCGTACGCCTTCTTCTTCCACCCTCACATCCGCCGCTCGCTGTTCTCCTGGCTGGGCGTCGGCCCCGAGCGGGTCGATCTGGTGATCGACGAGGCCCACAACCTGCCGAACCACCTGCGCGAGCTCTCGACGGTCGCCCTCCCCCAGGAATCGGTCCGCCGGGCCCGGGCGGAGGTCGACGAGCGCGGGGACTTCCAGCTGCCGGACGGGCCGAGCGCCACGCGGTTCTTCGACATCGTCGGGGCCGCCGTGGAGGAGCTCGTCCAGGCGCTCGCGCGGGACGACGATGCCGTGCTGCCGCCCGCGGTGTTCGAGGAGGCCCTGTTGACCGCGCTCGGCGGCACCAGCCACCGGCTCGACACCTGGCTCGGCGCGCTGGCGACCTGGGGCGAGAACCTGCGCGAGGAGCGACGACGCGAGCGCCACCTCCCGCGCTCCTGGGTCCACACGGTCGCCCTGACGCTGCTGTCCTGGCCGCAGCTCGAGCCACCCGGGTACGTCAAGGTCGTGACCCGCCGCCCGCGCCCCGCGCTCGAGGCCTACGCCCTCGACGCCTCCGCGCCCGCCCGTCCGATCCTCGACTGCCACCTGTCCGTCCACATGTCCGGCACCCTCGTCCCGCTCGAGGAGTACCGCGACTCCCTCGGCCTCGGCGCGGGGGCCCGCCTCGTCGACGTGCCCTCCCACTTCCCGGCCGAGCACCGGCGGTTGCTCTACGACCGGTCGATCACGACCCGCTTCGAGGAGCTCCACGCCGACCCGCGGGCGGTCGGACGGATCGCCGACCGCCTGGTCGAGGTGCTGCAGTCGCTGCCCGTGAAGACGGCCGTGTTCTTCCCGAGCTTCGAGCTGATGCAGCGGGTGCTCGAGGCCGGGCTGCAGTCGCAGCTCCCCGGGAACGTCTTCATCGAGTACGCGAAGCTGCCGATGGGCGACCTCTGGCGCTCGATCGAGGGCTGGAAGAAGGACCCGGAGGGGACCGTGCTGATCGGCGTCGCCGGCGGCCGGCTCGCCGAGGGGATCGACTACCCCAACGAGGAGCTCGAGGCGGTCGTGCTCGTCGGGATCCCGTATCCGCGGCCGACGGCCAAGCGCGAGGCCCTGCGCCGCTACCTCGACCTGACCACGGGCAAGGGCTGGGAGTACACGGTCGAGGCGCCGGCGACGCGGATGATCCTGCAGGCGTGCGGGCGGATGATCCGCTCGGAGCACGACCGCGGGATCGCCATCATCCTCGACCGTCGCGCGGCGGCGTTCGCCGCCCACCTGCCCGGCCTCGAGCCGATCGAGAACCTGGCCGAGACGACGCACCGCTTCTACGGCCGGCGGGCGCGCTGGTCCCGGACCGCGAGCCGCCCCCCCGGCACCCCGAGCGCCGCCAGCGCCCGGGACACCGAGCGCAACTCCTAAGAGCGCGCCCGGGCGCTCCATCGCGCGTGATCATCACCCGCACGCCGCTGCGGATCAGCTTCATGGGGGGCGGGACCGATCTCCCGTCGTTCTACCGGGCCTACGGTGGCGGCGCGGTCGTTGGCGCGGCGATCGATCGCTACATCCACGTCCTCGTGAACGAGAAGTTCGACCGTTCGATCCGGGTCGCCTACTCGCGAACGGAGAACGTCGAGCGGCGCGAGGACCTTCAGCACGAGCTCGTGCGCGAGGCGATGCGGATCGCCGGCGTCTCGGAGGCCGTCGAGATCCACACGGTCGCCGACATTCCGGGCGAGGGCACCGGTCTCGGCTCGTCCTCCAGCGTGACGGTCGGCCTCCTCCACGCGCTCCACGCCTTCATGGGCCGCCTCAAGGACCCCTCCGAGCTCGCGAGCGAGGCCTGCCGGATCGAGATCGACATCCTGGGTGGGACGCTGGGCAAGCAGGACCAGTACATCGCCGCGTTCGGTGGGATCCAGCACTTCGAGTTCCGGCCGGACGACTCCGTCGGCGCGACGCCCCTGCCCCTGTCGACGGCCGACCGCGAGGCGCTCAGCGACCACCTCTCGCTCTACTATACCGGCATCACGCGGCGGGCGGCGGGAATCCTGAAGGACCAGGAGGCCCGTACCGCCGCGAACGAGGAGGCGCTCGTGCGCCTGCGCGCGCTCGTCGGCCCGACGCGCGCCGCGGTCCTGCGAGCCGACTGGGCGGAGCTGGGACGCCTGCTCGACGAGGGCTGGCAGCTGAAGCGGGGGCTCTCCGCGTCGATCTCGAACCCCGAGATCGACGCGCACTTCGCGCGGGCGAAGGCGGCCGGCGCCTTCGGCGGCAAGGTCACCGGCGCGGGCGGCGGCGGCTTTCTCCTGCTCGTCCACCCGCCCGAACGCAGCCGTGAAATAGCGGCCGCCCTCTCTCCGATGCCGCGCCTCCCCGTGCGGATCACGCCGGAGGGCTCGCGGATCCTGGGCGTCCATCGATGAGCGATCTCCCCGGACTCGACGCCTACGCCCGGAGCTACCTGGCCGAGGCGCGGGAGGCCCTGCGCGACGACTACGTGATCGCCGCGATGCGGCGCATCGTGCCCATCGTGCTCGAGGCCCGCGCCCGCGGCCGGCACGTCTTCCTCTTCGGCAACGGGGGGAGCGCCTCGACCGCCTCGCACTTCGTGACGGATCTCGCCAAGGTCGCGCGCCGTGGCGACGCCCCCGCGATCCGGTCGCTCGCGCTCACCGACAACATCCCGAGCGTGACCGCCTGGGCGAACGACCGGGACTACGCCTCGATCTTCTCCGAGCAGCTGCGGGCCCTGGGGAGCGCGGGCGATGTCGCGATCGCGATCTCGGGCAGCGGCAATTCCCCGAACGTCCTCGCCGCGGTGGCGGTCGCTAGCGAGCTCGGCCTGCGCACGATCGGGCTGACCGGCATCGGCGGCGGGAAGCTGAAGGACCTGGTCGAAGTGCCGGTGGTGGTCCCGTCGGACAGCATGCAGCACGTCGAGGACGTCCACGTGAGCCTCCTCCACCTGTTGACCGCCTACCTGCGCGACGAGGGGCCGACCTCGTCCCGATGATCGTCCTCGTCCGGGACTACATGGTGCTCGAGGTCGAGCACCTGCGGGACACGGCGACGATCGGGGAGGCGATCGACCGACTCTCGAAGAGCCGGCACCACGGCCTGCCCGTCACCGACGCCGCGGGCAAGCTCGTGGGCTTCGTGAGTGCGAAGGAGCTCCTCCGGCACGCCACCGAGCGCGCGCAGCCGCTGAGCGGCATCCTCCGGCCGGGCACGTACACGGCCCGCCCCGAGACCGGTCTCGACGACGCGGCCCGCATCATGTTCCGCTTCGGCCTGCGCGACCTCCCCATCATCGACGTCGACGACCGGTTGTGCGGGATCCTCTCGAATCTCGACATCGTGCGCTCGCACTTCGAGCGGGCGTCGCCGGCCAAGGCCGATACCCTCAAGCACCTGTTGAGCGAGCGCTACGGTCTGCCGTTCTCCTTCCACCGCGGCCGCGTGACCCTCGAGCGGCTCACGCCGACGCAGTGGAAGGTCTTCGAGGACGAGCTCGAGGGCCGTCGCTACGAGCTCGAGCGCGGGTTCGCCGAGCCCGTGCTCGTCGTGCAGAAGGGCGACGCCTGGATCCTCGTGGACGGACATCACCGTGCCCTCGCGGCCCGCGAGATGGGCCTCCCGCAGCTCCAGGCGTTCATCCTGACCTGCGACCAGCCCGAGGCGTTCGGACGGGTCGAGACCGGCTTCGAGCGCCTGGCCCGCGAGCACCACCTGCGCACGATCGACGACATCGAGATCGACCGATCGGCCCACCACCCCCTCATCGAGGTGACGACCCAGTTGATCCGGCGCTTCGAGGCGGGCGCCGCGCACGACGCCCCCTCCGCCCCGTGAGGGCGGGCGCCGGTCGGTCCTTACCGATGCGATAAGAGCGGCGGCGGGGCTCTTGGCCCCGGTCGCGAATGCCGTTCCCCCTCCCGCCCCTCGGGGTCAACGCCTCGCTCGTGCCCTTCGCCGTCGTCGCGCTCGCGATGATCGCGATCACGATCTTCGTCCTCGGCCAGGTGCTGCCGCGCGACGGCCGCTCGCCGCTCGTCACGCAGATGCTGCTCGCGCTCGCGGTCCTCGGTGGCGGCAGCGTGCTGCTGCTCGCCCTCGTCTTCGTGTTCCTCAACCCGGACGGGACGAGCGCCTGGACCTGGGTCCTGCTCGCCTTCAACTTCATGATGATGGCGCCGGCCGGGATCTGGTTCATCGGCCTCGTGATCTTCCGCGACCGCCGGGTCACGGTCGACGACTGGGCCTGGCCGGTCAGCCTCGGCCTCGTCACCACCGGCTCGGAGGTGCTGATGGGCCTGCTGTTCGTCGTCGGGGACGCGAACGGTGCCTCGGCCCTCGCGCCGACCTTCGCGCTGGGTCTCTCGTCCATCTGGTTCTTCTGGTCGATGGCGGCGATCATGGTCGCGTTGTTGCTCTGGGCGCCGCTCGATCCGATCGAACGCGGTGCGCTCGTCACCCTCACGCTCGCCGCGGTGATCGGACCGTGGGTGACGGCGTTTCCCATCGTCGGCGGGATCGCGATGACCGTGCTGATGGCCGGCGCCTTCGCCGTGATCGTGCGGGCGATCACCCAGCGCCGCGCCGTGCGCGCGGAGGAGGCCGGCCTCCTGCTCGGCCTCGCGGCCGCGTTCCTGGCGACCGCCCTCACGGGGCTCGCCCTCGTCGCGACCGGCGGCACGGTCGCGGCCGTGCTCGCCTTCGGCAGCGTGATGGCCGTCGTGATGGGCGTCGAGATCGCCTACCTCGTGCGGCGCTTCTACCTGGGACCGCCCTCGCCTGCCTGGGTCCGCCGGGCCATCTCCCCCGAGGAGGGGGCGCGCCCGGACCTGCGGCGGGCGGTGACGCGGGCCGACGGGCCGGCCTCCGAGGCGCCGACCGGGCTCTCCGGCGCGGCCGGCCGATAGTGGCGCCCGCTCCGGCTCGGGATTCGTACAACACTCATATCAACGGCGCCAAGGTCGCACCGCCGTCAGGGGAGACCGTGACGGAGCCGCGGGCGCGCCGACTCTCCGGGCCCGCTCGGCGCGCGATGCCCTGGTTCGTGGCCGGCCTCCTGCTGGCGACCGTCGGGCTCCCGTCGGTCGCCGCGATCGGTCCACTGCCGTTCGCCCCCTCGGTG
The DNA here is from genome assembly GCA_035622275.1 of Thermoplasmata archaeon. Lineage (NCBI taxonomy): Archaea > Methanobacteriati > Thermoplasmatota > Thermoplasmata > Thermoplasmata archaeon. The sequence continues at coordinate 18,760 of DASPVQ010000027.1, forward strand.
GGGTTCGGTCACCCCGCCGCGCGGAACTCCTCGGCGCTCGTCGTCCTCACGGACCGCCCGCGCTTCGTGCCGGACGCGCTGAGCGCGAACGCGAGCGCCACGATCTCCATCGAGCTGTCGAACGCCGGCGCCTACGACCACACGTTCACGCTCTCCAAGGTGCCGAACGTGATCCTGAACACCTCCTGGACGCCGACCGAGCTCGACGCGTTCTTCAACGCGAACGGCTCGCTCGCCAACGTCACCGTCGCGCCCCACGGCCTCGCGTGGGCGAACGTATCGTTCAACGGCTCGGTCGGCGGCGACTCGTTCGAGTTCGTATCGGTCGTGCCGTTCCAGTTCCAGGCCGGGATGTGGGGGTTCCTCAACGTCTCGGCCACCGGCCCGGGCATCCAGCTCTCGGAGAACACGACCGACAGCTACCAGTTCGTCCCGGCGGTCCTCTCCGCCACGCCGACCCACTACCCGGCGGTGCTCGACGTCCTGGTGACCAACACGGGCCAGCTCGGCCACACCTTCACGGTCTCGCCGCTGTCGAACTACACGCTCTCGCCGGGGAACTTCTCGAGCACGTTCGCCTCGAACCCGCCGCTCGTGAGCGCGCCGGTCCCGAGCGGGCCGGGCAGCACCGTCTGGGGGAACTTCACCGTCCACGCCCCCGGCGTCTACCAGTACATCTGCACGATCAGCGGCCACTTCGCGAACGGCATGACCGGGCTGCTCTACGTGGGCGTGACGGTACCGCCGCCCCCGACTCCCCCGTCGACCGCGATCGTGGAGACCTGGGTGCTCATCGGCTCCGGCGCCCTGCTCGGCATCGGCATCGTCGTCACGGCCGTCGCCTCGTTCGCCGGTCGCTTCCCCGCCACGGGCGGTGGTCACGACCGGCACGAGTGAGGCGATCGGGGCCCGGGACGTCGGGCGTCCTAGGTCACGACGAGGAACGAGCGCATCGTTCCGTGGAACTCGCCGCAAAACTCCGTGCACTGGATCAGGTAGTGCGTCCCCGCGGCGACGTCGGGCACCGAGAAGGCGAACATGTTCGTGCGGCCGGGGATCGCGTCGATGCGAACGCCGAGCTGCGGGATATTGAACGAGTGGATCACGTCCGCGCCGGTGACGTTGATCTGGACCTCCGCGCCCGGAGCGGCCCATAAAGCGCCGCCGCTCACCGTGTTCGTGCTCGCGTCGTACGTCGTGTTGAAGCAGCCGGCCTTCGAGGCGTTGGCGTAGCAGAACTCCCACCACCACTGGTGGCCGATCACCGTGACGTACTCCGTCGGGTCGCTCGGGAGCGCGTCGAGCTGGTAGAGGAGGATCGTCGAGTAGGCCGCCACCCCGGCGAGGAGTGCGACCACCGCGAGGGTCCAGGCGACCTCGAGCTTGTTAACCATACCGGCGGTTCCTCATGCCCGGATCGCGGAACTTCCAGACGGCGTAGACGAGGTAGGCGAAGGTCACGATCGCCCCCGCCACGCTGATGCCGATCATCACCCAGAGCAGCGGGTTGGTGAGTTCCAGGTTCGATTCGGCGGCGGCGATCGGGCCCAGGAGCAGCGCGACCGGCACGGCGGCTGCGACGGCCGATCCCCCACTACGGGGATCGCGTTCGCTCACGCGTCGCACCGGGGAGCGAAGCTACATATCGCCCGCGTACGAACCGGGCACCGGCCCCTCCACCGACCGGGGTCCGCGCCCTGTACGTACGGAGGGGCTTTAGAGGGCGGGCTCCGTCCTCCGCCCGTTTCGGTCGACGGTGGAGCGATGAGCCTGCGAGGTCCCGAGCGCGCGGCGGTCGCTCTCGCGCTCGCGGTGCTCCTCGTGGGCGGTGCCGCGATCGCACTCGTGGACAGCGCGCCCGCGCGCGCGGCGACCGCCGTGCGCACCGACGCGAGCGACGCGGTCTCGGTCACGGCCGTCTCGGGCTTCTCGTTCACGCCCAACGCGGTCCAGGGCCTTCCGACGAACGCGACGATCACGCTGACGTTCACCGACTCGGACTCGCTCGACCACACGTTCTGGATCATCGGCAAGCAGGGCTGGGTGATCCCGCCGTCCTACTCCTCCGGCCAGCTCGAGGCGCTCGCGTTCGGCCACCTTCCTCCCGCGCTCGTCGGGGCGAACGCGAGCGCGAACGGCGGGCAGAACATCACGACCTTCACGTCGCCCTCGGCCCCCGGGTGGTACGAGTTCGTCTGCACCGAACCCGGCCACTTCCAGAACGGCATGTACGGCTTCATCGCGTTCGGGATGAACCTGCCCGGGAACCTCACCGTCTCGGCCGCGAGCACCAACCCCGGTGCCGCGGTGTTCATCATCGTCGGGGTCATCGTCGGGCTCGTCGTGATCGCGCTCGTGCTCGGCTTCGTCGTCGGCCGCCGCCGGGGCGCGACCTACGAGATGCCGCCGGAGCGCCTCGGCTACCCGGAGCCGGAGTCGCCGTCCGAGCCGGAGTCGCCGACCGGCGCCCACGAGCCTCCCGGCTGACGCGCCACCGCAACCCTCAAATCTCGGCAGTCGCATAACCTACGGACCTCGTAGTAGGTTCGGGGAGACCGAGATGGCATGGGGACAGCCCAACCGGGAGCGCCGCGTGCTGAAGGCGGGCCACTCGTCGATCGCGGTCACGCTGCCGAAACCGTGGGCCGAGGCGATGAACCTGCGACCGGGCGACCTCGTCGTCTTCGACCAGAACGACGACGGGACGCTCTACCTCAAGCCGGCGCCCGTCCCCGGGGCGGCGAGCTCGGGCGCGCCGTTCCTCGTCTCGGCCCGGTCCTTCGACACGCCCGGCGTCCTCGAGCGCCTGGTCGTGGGCGCCTACCGTGTCGGGCACGACTCGATCGAGATCCGCACGGACCTGCCGCTCGCGCCCGACCGGGTGGAGGAACTCCTCGCCGCGGCGCGGGGCCTGCTCGGCGTCTCGGTCGTCGCGCAGGAGCCGACCCGCGTGGTGCTCCAGAACTTCATCGACCCGTCGAAGTACGGGCTGCCGCAGCTCGTCCAGCGCATGAAGATGATCCTCGTCGCCTTCCTGGAAGAGGCCGAGGAGGTCATCGCCCGCCGCCAGCGCAGCCGCCGCATCTCGACGCTCGAGGAGGAGAGCACGAAGGTCCTGGCGCTCCTCGTGCGCCAGCTCTTCCTCGCGAGCCGCGACTGGTCGCTCGCCCGCCGCATCGGCAGCCCCGATCCGCGCCAGCTGCTCGAGTGGCGCGTGGTCGTGCACTCCCTCGAGGAGCTCGCCCAGCTCTTCAGCGCGAGCCTGCGTACGCTGAGCGACGAGGCGCCGAAGCGCTCCGCCGCCGGCCTCGACGCCCTCGCGCTCGGCCTTCCCGAACTCAAGATCCAGCTCAAGGCGGTCGTCGAAGCGCTGATGCGGCCCTCGCTCGACCACGCCTGCGAGGTGTACCATGCGACGGACCGCGTCGGCGCCGAGGTGCGCGCCGCGGCCGACCGTCGCGCCGGCCGGGCTCGCACGTCCGGCCTGCGCTCGGCCTCGGTCCTGCTCGGCCGGGGCGCGACGTGCCTCGGCGTCCTCGCCGAGATCGCGATCGATCGCGCGGTCTCCTCGGGCACTGAGACCGTGATGGTCGAGGCGGCCTGAGGCCGGTTTATCTACCGGCCGTAGGGACTTTCGGTACGAGTCCGGTCGTCCCGTACGAACGCCATATCGGCCGAGGGGCCGCTCGCAGCGGCGAGGCGCCGATGTTCGATTCTCTCGACGATTGGCTGATCATCGCGGTGGTGGCGGGGATCCTGTTCTACGGCTCGAGCAAGATCCCGCAACTGGCCCACAGCCTGGGGCGCTCGGTGGGCGAGTTCAAGAAGGGCCGGATCGAGGTCGAGCGCGAGCTGAAGGCGGAACAGGCCGGCGCGGCCGCGCCCGCCGCCTCCGGGCCGGGCCGCTAGGCGCGAACGCTCCCGCGCGGCATGCTCGAGGAGTCGAATCCCCGGTGCGATCGAGCCCCCGTGTCGGCGCCGGGCCCCGGGGGCCGGGGGGAGGCGGCCGGGTGACTGATGGGCGAGCTCGATCGGATCCTCTCGGTGCTCGGCGAGGTCCGGCGTCGCGCGATCCGGATCGGGGTCGTGCTGGCCGGCCTGTTCGGGTTCCTGCTGTTCTTCGAGCTCATCCCTGTCTCGGTGCGGGTCCTCGGGGTCCGCCTGCCCCTCGCCTACCCCTGGCCGAACCCCTTCTACAACGTCACCGCGCAACTGTTCATCGCGATGCGGCAGTGGATGCTACCGTCCAACGTCGAGCTGCTCAACGTCGGTGTCGGCGACTCGATCCTCGTGCAGATGGAGATCGGGCTGCTCGTCGCGCTGATCCTCGGGATGCCGTGGATCGTCCACGAGGTCGCGGCGTTCCTGGTGCCCGCGCTGCGTCGCAACGAGCGCCTCCTCCTCCGGCAGATCGGGATCCCGGCGACGGCGCTCTTCGCGATCGGTACGGCCGCGGGGATCGTCTTCCTCACGCCGTTCACTTTCCGACTGCTCTTCCGCTACGTCGCGGCGATGGGCCTCGCGCCGGTCCTCGGCGTCCAGGACTTCGTGACGTTCGCCCTGCTCTACTCGCTCGCCTTCGGCGTGGTCTTCGAGCTGCCGGTCTTCATCTACGCCCTCACGCGGCTCGGCGTGGTCAAGGCCGGGGCCTGGCGCAAGCACTGGCGCGGCGCGGTCCTGGGCTCGCTTGTCTTCGGCATGATCGTGACGCCGGACAACTCCGGGATCACGATGCTCATCATCGCGACCCCGATGATCGGCCTCTACCTCGGTGGCGCCTACTTCGCCGCGCGCTGGGAGGCCCGACAGGAGCCACCGGCGGCACCGCCACGGCTCGCCGCGGGCGCGGGGTGAGCTGATGGCGCTCTTCTCGGACATCGACTGGCTCATCGTCCTCGGCGCGGCCGGCCTGCTCCTGTTCGGCAAGGACAACGGCGCGACGCTGCGCACGCTCGGGCGCTGGTACGGGCGGGCCGCGCGCCTGAAGCAGGAGCTGCTCGAGGAGTTCTCGAAGGCGGCCGATCTACCGGTGGCACCCGCCGGCGCCCGCTCGATCCGCGGCGCCCTCCTCGGTCTCGACGCTCCGGCCGCCTCCGTCCGCGGGATTCCCGCCGCGGTGACCGTCGCGCCTCGGCCCTCCGCGCCCCCCCTCGCCCCCGCCTGGGGGCCATGGACGGGCGGGGCGCCGGTCCCGACGTGGTCGATGACCGTCCCCATCGAGGTGCCCGAGGAGGCCGCCCGCCCGTGAGCGCGCTGACGCCCGAGCAGGTCGTGACGCTCACGGAGATCCTCGTGATCCTGATGGGGATCGGGATCACCTGGGCGGTCTACCTCGGCAGCGATCGGGCGGAGCTGCCCGGCGATGCGACGGTCCCGGACCCGAACGACGTCGACGATGCGCGGCCCGACACGCGCGGGAGGACCCTGCGGTGATGGGCCTCTCCGACTGCCCGGCCTCCTGCCCGTACCTCGCGGACCGCCCGGCGGCCCTCGACTTCCCGGTGGGCCAGATCCGGCGCTTGGCGGCGATCGACCCCGAGGACGACGTCGACGAGACCAAGCGGAACGTCCTCAAGCTCCTCGCGGTCGCGGGGATCGTCGGGGCCGGGGTCGGCGGCCTGGTCGGCGGGACGCTCCAGTACGTCCAGCCGCCGACGGTCGGCCTGACGAGCTACCCGAAGACGCAGCTGCTCGACGTCGACGGGAGCCCGCTGTCCGTCTCGAAGGTCGAGAGCGAGTACAACGTCGACACCGCCGATCTCTACCTGTTCAACTACCCGCTGCGCAACGAGCCGAACTTCCTGCTCAACCTGGCGCCCGCGAACGGACAGGCGCCCTCGCCCACGAACCCGGGGGCCTGGCAGGTGCCGAGCGGCGTCGGGACGAACGGCTCGATCGTCGCTTACAGCGCGATCTGCCAGCACCTCGGATGCCCCGCGCCGGCGATCTCCTACTACCCGCCGGGCACCTGCTCGCGGACCTTCAACGGGCAGCCGTTCTACATCCACTGCTCCTGCCACGGCTCGACCTACAATCCGGCGAACGGGGCGTCGAACCTGACCGGACCGGCCGTGCTGCCGCTGCCGCAGGTGATCCTGACCGTCGAGGACGGCGACCTCTACGCGACCGGCATCACACCGTCGAGCCCGCCGGTGAACGGGCACCTCAACACGCTCCAGGGCGACTACGGGGTCGGGTCCTCCTCGCAGCTCGCCAAGGAGAGCCCCGTGATCCTCTGCAGCTTCCCGTCGTAGGAGGTCGCCGGACATGTCGTTCACGAACTGGTACAACCGAACCCTGAACCGGCTCTGGGGGTTCGTCGAGGACCGCACCGCGATGCGGAAGTGGGCCCTGCGGCCCCAGCCCGAGTTCACCTTCAAACCGTCCTACTGGACCGGCGCGTTCGTCGCGGTCGCGTTCTTCTACCAGGTCCTGTCCGGGCTGCTGCTCCTGCTCTACTACCAGCCGAGCACGAACACGACCCTGACCGCCTGCGGCCAGCCGGTCGGCACGCAGTCGATCGCCCCGGCCGCCTGGTGCTCGACCTACTACATCGTCCACTCGGTGCCGATGGGCCAGCTCCTGCTCTCGAGCCACCTCTACGGCGCCTATGCGATGATCTTCCTCATGTTCGTCCACTTCTACCGCGGCTACTACCTCGGCGTCTACAAGGCGCCGCGCGAATTCTCCTGGATGCTCGGCACCCTCCTGATGATCACGACCCTCGGGATGGGGTTCACCGGATACCTCCTGCCGTACACCCAGATCTCGTACAACGCCACCAACGTCGGGCTCGTGCTCGCGCTGCGACTGCCGACCGTCGGGCCGCTCCTCGGACCCCTGATCCTGTCGGACGGGACGAGCCAGGGCCTGCTCTCGCGCATGTTCGCCGCGCACGTGCTGCTCCTGCCGCTCGCGCTCGGGGCGCTCCTCTACGCCCACATCGCCTTGTTCGAGTCGCACGGGATCGCGCCCCCGGCCACCTCCGACCCGCTCCAGCGTCGGCGCTACACCGAGAAGGAGGACAAGCAGCACGTCCCGTTCGTCCCCCACATCCTGTGGTACACCCTGAAGTGGGGCCTCCTCTACGTCGGGGTGCTGTTCGGGATCGCCGCGCTCTGGCCGTGGACCCTCCCGACGTACGTCGGCAACGTTGCGGCCGCCGCGGTCGTTACGGAGCCGGACTGGTACTTCCTGTGGCTGTTCAAGTTCGTCGATTTCCAGGGGGTCACCCCCGTCCTCGCGGTCGGCGTGACCACCGTGCTGATCGCCTACGTGCTGTTCCTGCCGTTCCTCGACCGCTCGACGCGGACGCACCCGCGCGATCGGCCGTTCTTCATCTGGCTCGCGACGAGCCTGCTCGGCTTCTTCATCCTCATGACCGTCTGGGGCGGCGAGACGCCCGGGGTCCAGATCGTCCCCATCTCGATCGCCGAGACGATCGGGCCGGTCTTCGCGGTGAACGCCCTCGTCACGCTCCTGTTCTACTGGCGCTACCGCCGCAGCTACCAGCGCCGGCTCGCCGCGCGCGAGAGCGCCCTCGCCGGGATCGCGCCGGCCCCACCGCTCACCCCGATGCCCGCGCCCACCCGGGCCTCCACGGAGGCGACGGCCGTTGAGTAGCTCGGAGGCGCCGCGCTGGCGGACCGGCTGGCTGTGGGGGATCCTCGCCGCGCTCCTCGTGGTCGGGACCGTCGGCTCGGCGACGGTGGTCTACGGTTTCCTGGGCGTGGAAAGCGGGGGCGTCCTCTTTGCGATCCCCCTCGTCGTCGGCGCGCTCGTCGCCGCGCTCGCCTTCCTGTTCCTCGCCGGCATCCTGTACCGCGTCGACCGCTACCGCGGTGCGACCGCTCGGAGGATCGAGTTCTTTGAGTAGCGAGGTGGTCGACCGCGCCGCGATCCGTCGGCTGCGCCGGCGACTCCTGGCGATCTACGACGGGGTGACCTACCTCATGCTCGTCGGCATCGCCGTCCTGCTCGTCTACTCGATCGAGCTCGGTTCGCTGACGAGCCCCGGAGCGCAGGAGTCGTTCGGGATCGCGCTCGCGCTCATGTTCCTCATGTCGACCGTGATCGTCCACATCGTGGACCGGACCTACCGGGTCTGGCCGCTCGGCCGCCGGATCCATCCGACCCCGCCCGGGCCCGTGACGGTCGAGGCGCAGGTCCGCTTCGTCAAGGTGCTGATCTTCGTGATCGCCGCGGCCGGGATCGCCTACTTCCTCGGGGCGCTGCTCGCATGACCGATCTCACCGAGCCGGTCACCGCGATCGTGCTGATCGCCGGGCTCGCGACGTTCCTGCTCTGGGTGTTCACCTACCACGGGACCTGGCTCGTCCCGACGATGAAGAAGTGGCTGTTCACGACCGATCACCAGCGCATCGGCCTGATGTACATCGTCACCGGCATCCTGTTCTTCTTCATCGGCGGGATCTACGCGGTGCTCATCCGCACCGACCTCGGCCTGGTCCAGGGCCTCGGGTTGGACCCGCAGACGACGCTCGGCATCACGCCGGACGTCTACTCGACCCTGTTCACGATGCACGGCGTGCTGATGATCTTCATGTTCATCATGCCGACCCTCGCCGGCTTCGGCAACTACCTCGTTCCCTCGATGATCGGCTCGCGGGAGATGGCGCTCCCGCGGATCAACGCGATCGCCTTCTGGATGCTCCCGCCCGCCGGCGTGATCCTGATCCTGTCGAACGCCTACGCCGGCTGGACCGGCTACGTCCCGCTCTCGATCGAGACGTTCGGGCCGAACCCGTACGGTGTCGATCTCTGGATCCTCGGCCTGCACATCCTCACGATCTCCTCGATGCTCGGGGCGATCAACTTCCTCGTCACGATCCTCAAGCATCGCGCGCCGGGCGTCCACTACTGGAACATGCCGCTGTTCGTCTGGGCGACCCTGATCAACTCGGTCCTCCTCATCTTCGCGCTGCCGTCGCTCTCGATCGCCCTCACCTTCGTGCTGTCCGATCGCAACTTCGGCACGCACATCCTCGCGGCGGTGAACGGCACGCCCCTCGGCGGCGCGCTGCTCTACCAGAACATCTTCTGGTTCTTCGCCCACCCCGAGGTCTACATCATGGTCCTGCCGGCGTTCGGCCTGGTCTCCACGATCATCCCGAAGCTCGCGCGCAAGGACATCTTCGGCTACGGCGCGATGGCGATCAGCCTCGGCGCCTTCGCCGTGCTCTCCTTCGCGGTCTGGGAGCACCACATGTTCGTAACGGGGATCGCGACGAACGTCCGGTTCGTCTTCATGCTCGCCACGATGGCGATCGCGGTCCCGTCCGCCGTCAAGACGTTCAACTGGATCGCGACCCTCTGGGGCGGCCGCATCTGGATGGCGGTGCCGATGTGGTTCTGCGTCGCGTTCATCACCGGCTTCGTGATCGGCGGGCTCTCCGGCCTCCTGCTCGCGTCGATCCCGATCGACTATCTCTACCACGGGACGTACTTCGTGGTGGCCCACTTCCACTACATCCTGCTCGGCGGGACGCTGATGGCGATCTTCGCCGGGATCTACTTCTACTTCCCGATCATCACCAAGCGCTGGTACAGCCAGCGCCTCGGCCATCTGCACTTCCTCCTGACCTACGTCGGGATCAACCTGCTGTTGTTCCCGATGTTCATCCTCGGCGCCGAGGGGATGCCGCGGCGGGTCTACACCTACCTGTGGGCCGGGAACTTCCAGGCGCTCAACTTCCTATCGACACTCGGTGCGTACATCCTCGGGATAGGTCAGCTCGTGTTCGTCTTCAACATGGTCTACAGCTACTTCGCGGGCCAGCCCGTGACGAGCCCCGATCCCTGGGGCGAGGAGCTCGCGGTCCGCATGAGCGGGCCGGCCCACCCGCTCCCCTCACGCCTGCCGACCCCGGGGCCGACGCCGACCGCGGCTTCCGCCGAGGGCCCGTAGAGGACCGTGCGCGGCCACGACCTCTTCCGGATCGCCGCCCTCGTCACCGTGGTGCTCTGCTACACGACGATCATCCTCGGCGGCAACGTCATCACGACCGACAACGGACTGGCCTGCCCGTCGTGGCCGACGTGCTTCGGGAACGGGAACTACCTGCCCAGCGTCTCGGGGGGCGCGGCGATCGAGTGGAGCCACCGGGTCTCCGCGTTCTTTCTGAGCGTGAGCTCGCTCGTCCTCTCCGGGCTCGCGCTCGCCTACGAGCGGGGCCGTCGGGTCCTCCTGCGCCTTGCCGTCGGGGCGCTCGCGCTCGTCGTCACCGAGGCGCTCCTCGGCGGGGTCGTGATCCACTCCTCCCTCGACCCCGGCATCGTCCTGCTGCATCTCGGGATCGCGACGGCGCTCTTCGGCATGCTGCTGGTCCTCGCGCTGCTCGCCAACCTGAAGGAGATGCCCCGGCGCTGGATCGATTGGGCCCGCCGCGCCGCCGAGGAAGGACCCGCGGCCCGGGTGCGGTCGAGCGGCACGGCCGATCGCGCCCCCGCGGGCCCGGCCGAGCCCGGCCGGCCGGCCCGCGTCCCGGGAGGCTGAGCGGCCCCCGGGCCGGAACGGCGATGGCCGACGCGACCGCGACCGGCCCGCCCTCCTCTCGCCGGGCCCTCTTGGCGGACGTCGTCGCGCTCACGAAGCCCGGCATCACGGCCCTGATCTGCCTGGTCGCGGTCGGCGGGTTCCTGCTCGCCGCGCCGGGCGCGGTGGCGTTCGGTCGCCTCGGGCTCCTGGTGGCGACCGGCGCGGCGGCCTCCGCCGGCTCGGCGATGCTGAACCACTACCTCGACCGGGACCTGGACGCGCGGATGCGACGCACCCAGCACCGCCCGCTCCCCGAGGCGCGGATCGCGCCCTCGGGCGTCGTGGCCGCCGGCGGGATCGCGCTGCTCGCCGGCGGCGTCGCCGCCGCGAGCCTGCTGCTCAACCCGCTCACCGGCCTATCGATCCTGCTCGGCGGGCTCACCTACGTCGTCGTCTACACGGCCTGGCTCAAGCGCCGCTCGAGCTGGAACATCGTGATCGGGGGGTTCGCCGGCAGCGCCCCGGCCCTCGCGGGCGGAGCGGCCGCGCTCGGGACCTGGAGCCCGGCGGTGATCGCGTTCGCGCTGCTCGTCTTCCTGTGGACGCCGCCCCACTTCTGGAGCCTCGCGCTCCTCCTCAAGGACGACTACGCGCGGGCCGGGCTCCCGATGCTGCCGCGCATGGACGACGCGGCGTACTCCGCGCGCGTGGTCGTGGTCTCCGCGGGCCTGCTGGTCCCCGCGACGCTCGCGATCGGGCTCACCGGGGCGCTCGCCTGGCCGGTCCTCGCGGTCCTGCTCGCGCTTGGCGCCGGCTTCGTCCTGGTGACGAGCCCGCTCTGGCACGGTGCGAGCCGGGCGGTGGCGCGCCGGGGCTTCCTGTACTCGGGACCGTACCTGCTCGGCGTCGTGGTGGCGATCGTCGCGAACGCGCCGCTCCTGCGGCTCGGGCTCGGGCCGGCGTTCTAGCCGAGCGCTCCGGTGCGCACGTCGAGCTTATCTCGGGAGCCGGACCTCACTGCGTCGATGCCCGAGACGGAGCCCCGGAGCTCGGAGTCCGACCGGCTCCGCGCGGCCGAGAACGTCCTCAAGCGCCTCGGGTTCTCCCGCGTGCCGCCCGCCCGCCGCGAGGGCGAGGGCGGCGCCGCCTTCTGGGTCCAGGAGGCGGGGGTCCCTCGCCGGACGTTCCCGGTGTTCGTGCCGCTGGCGAGCCCGGCGAGCGACGACCGGATCGAGGAGTGGGCGAGCGCCGCGAGCGGCGCCCACGGCCTGGGTCGCCGCGCGATCTTCGTCGTGCCGAGCGACCGCGCGGCCGACGAGGCGTGGGCGCGCCTCTCCCGGCGCCCGGGCACCACGATCGACAACGAGGTCTCGGTCCTCGTGGTCCCGACCGGCGTCCGTGCCCCGCCCGAGGCGGGCCACTTCCATCTCCGGATCGCCGAGCCCCGCGAGATCCTCGCGCTCGCCACCGGGATCGTGGTCGGCCTGTTCCGCCGGGCGCGGGCGTCGGACGAGCCGGGCCAGGTCGACTTCGAGGAGCTCCTCGCGCTGTTGAAGGCCCGCTTCGGCGTCGACGTCCACCGCTCCCTCGGCGTCAAGAGCGACGAGGACGCGCTGTACCTGCTCTACCAGCTCGCGCTCCGCGACGCCTACGCGCCCGGCGACCCCGGCACGAACCTCCACCTGCTCGTGCTCAAGCCCACGGGGCCCGCGGCCCGGCTCCCGTGGTTCGCCGGCTAGCCCGGACGAACCGAGCCGATATGAAGCCGAGACCGCTCGGCCCGACCGGGGCCCGATGAGCGCGCCGGCCGGCTTCCGCACGCCGTACGCCCGCTCGCCCGGGAGCTCGATGCCCGGCCCGGAGGTCGGGCCCGAGGAGGGTAAGCGCGACCTGTGGGGGTTCTTCTGGCTGACCCTCGCCAACACGGCGATCATCTCGGCGGCGGGGATCGGCGTCTGGCTGTACCTCCACCACTAGCGCGCGGGGCGCGGCGCGCGCACCGCTTCGGGAAACCATTATCAGCGCCGTCCGGGTCCGCGCGCCGCCGGCGCGGCACGGGGCCGTGGGGTAGCTTGGACCATCCTTCTTGCTTGGGGTGCAAGAGACTCCGATTCAAATTCGGACGGCCCCATCCTCCCCGCCGGTCCGGCGCCCGGCTCATGTAGCCGGTCCCGTTCGGCCCGCGATGCCCCGGCGGTTCGTCGCCGAGCGCCGTCGCGACCCGTACTACCGCGCCGCGCAGCGCGACGGACTGCGCAGCCGCGCCGCGTTCAAGCTCGCGTACCTCGACGACCGATACCACCTGCTTCGCCCCGGCGCCCGGGTGCTCGACCTCGGCGCGGCGCCCGGCGGCTGGTCGGTGGTCGCCGCCGCGCGAGTCGCTCCGCGCGGGCACGTCGTCGCGGTCGACCTTCGGCCGATCGAACCGATCGCCGGCGTTACGGTCGTGCGCGGTCGCGTGGGCGACCCCGCGCTGCGGGCCCGGCTCGGTACCGAGCCGTTCGACCTCGTCCTCAGCGACCTCTCGCCCCGGATCAGCGGGGCGTACGCCACCGACCACGCCCGCAGCATCGGGCTGGTGCGGGAGGCGCTCGCGCTCGCGAACGAGGTGCTGCGCGCGGGCGGGGCGTTCGTTGCGAAGGCGTTCGACGGGGACCTGTTGGCCGAACTCGAAGCCGAGCTCGCCCAGCGCTTCGCCGAGGTGCGCCGCACGAAACCGCCCGCCTCCCGCGAGCCTTCGTCGGAGATCTACGTGGTCGGACTCGGTCGGCGCACGCGTCGTGCCGCACCCCCTTCCGGGGGCCGGGACCCCGTCCCTCCGGGGGCCGATATATAGGACCGCCTCTTCCCGCGGGTCCACCGTTTTCGAGGTCTGGTTACTCGTGATCCGGTTCGGACCTGCGGGGATCCCGCTCTCGTGCAAGGGGCGGACGCTCCGGGACGGGATCGCCGACGTCCACCATCTCGGGCTCACCGCGATGGAGGTCCAATTCATCAAGGTCAACCCGCTCACGCGGATCGCGCTCGACGAGGAGATCGGCAAGCTCCCGCGCGAGATCCCGCTGCAGCTGATCATGAACGTCGGCGCCGGCGACCACGATGGCGGGACGCCGTCGCTCGGGGCCTTCGCGACGCCGGTGAAGAAGCGCGACTCGCTGACCACGCTCACCTGGAGCCTCGCGAAGGACCACGCCGACCTCGCGCAGACCAAGGCGCTCGCGCGCGCCCTCGACGTCGACCTGACGCTCCACGCGCCCTACTACGTCGACTTCTTCGGCTCGAGCGACGCGCGCGAGCAATCCACGCGCCAGATCCAGTGGGCCGGGGTGCTCGCCCAGGGCCTCGGCGCGCGCCTCGCCGTGACCCACCTCGGCTTCTACGGCGGCGGGGAGCGCGCCGACTCGATCCAGGAGCTCACCCACATCGTGGGCGACCTGTCCGACTGGCTCGCCAAGTTCTCCCGCGGCACCGTGCGCCTCGCGATCGAACCGAGCGGGCACCCCGACGTCTTCGGTTCGCGCGAGGAGGTCCTCGACCTGGTGCGGCGCGTCAAGGGGACGGTCCCGGTGCTGAACCTGCCGCATCTCGCCGCGCGGGAACGGCGACCGTTCGACGAGGTCGGCGACCTCGAGCCCCTGGTCAAGGAGTTCGTCGCCGCGACCAGCGGCCCGCTCTACCTCAACTTCTCGGGCGTCGAGTTCTACGGGTCCGGGGAGTTCCGCCTCACCCCGATCAAGCGCGGCCTGCTGCGCTTCGACCCGCTCGCGGAGCTGCTCGCGGAGCGGGACTACGACGTGAGCGTGATCTCGAGCTCGCCGCTCCTCGAGCACGACGCGATGTACATGAAGCTGCTCTACGAGCGGGCGCTGACGCGCCGCTACGCGCGCCTGCACGCGCCGCCCGCGCCCAAGCCGGCGAAGAAGCCGGCGGGCGCGTCGCCCGCGCCCGAGCGGGCCCGCCCGGTCGTGCGGGCCGCCGCGAAGCGCGCCCGGCCGGCCCCGCGGCCCCGGCCGGCGGCCGCACGGCCGGCGCGCCGCCAGGAGGGACGCCACCGTGGCGCGCGCCGCCGATAGCGCTCCGGCGTTCTCCCGCGCGCAGCGTTACATCGCCGAGCGGGTCTCCGACGCGCTCGACCGCCTCGATCCCGCGACGATCCACCGGGTCGTCGAGCTCATCGCGCGCGCCCCGGCGACGTTCGCCTACGGCGCCGGGCGCAGCGGCATCGTCGCGCGAGCCTTCGCGATGCGCCTCGTCCAGCTCGGGCTCACCGCCTACGTCATCGGCGAGAGCGTCACGCCGATCGTCCGCCGGGGCGACGCGGTCGTCATCCTGTCGGGGCGGGGCGAGAGCTACTCGTCGATCCAGACCGCGAACATCGTGAGGCGCGAGGGCGCCGAGCTCATCGTGATCACGGGCCACGCGACCTCCAAGCTCGCGCACATCGCGACCGCGCTCCTGCCGATCGGCTTCCCCGAGGATGCGGAGCGGCCGCGCTGGGCCCCGCTCGGCACCCTGTTCGAGTCGGCGGGCCTGCGCCTGACCGACGCGATCGTCGCCGAGCTGATGGTCGTGCGCGGCGAGACCGAGGAGTCGATGCGCCGGCGCCACGCGATCATGGTGTAGGGCGCGCGGTCGCGACGCCGCGCGCCCCAAGGGTTAAGGGTCGACTCGTCTCCTCGCGCGCGTGCCCGCCCGTGCGGCGCCGGCCGCGCAGACCCTCGTGCCCGTGCCGACCCGCTTCTTCGTCACCAGCGGCAAGGGGATCAACAAGACGAGCGAGCTGAACGCCTTCGATCTCGCGCTCCTCCAGGCCGGCATCGGCGAGCAGAACCTCGTCAGCGTCTCCTCGGTCCTCCCGATCGGGATCCGCCAGATCGATCGCGTCCCGATCGCGCGCGGCGCGATCACCCACGCGGTGCTCGCGCGCTACTCCGGCGGCGAGGGCGAGGTGATCAGCGCGGGCATCGCCTACGGGTTCCGCACCGACGGGGAGGGCGGCTACGTCGCCGAGGGGCACCTGCACGGCACCCAGAAGTCGCTCAAGGAGTTCCTGCGCTGGCGCATGCAGGAGATCGCCCATTTCCGGGGCGTGGAGCTGCGGCGGATCCACTACCGGACCGAGGAGCTGTCGATCCCGATGGACCACTACGGCGTCTGCATCGCCGCCTGCGTCTTCCTTCCCTAGCGCGCCGGGCCGCGCTACAAGAGCTTGCGGAAGAGCAGTTTGTCCTCGAGGCTACCCTCGATCGCGAGCCGCCGGGTCACGAGCGCCTTCATCGGCCCGATCTCCTTGTGCACGAGGCCGTTGAACGTCGCGACGTCGGTGACGATCGTGACGTCGGCGCCGTTCGCGCCGCCGCTGCGCAGGTTGGTGAGGCGCCCGTCCCTGAGGTCGACCGCGTAGCTCCCCACGTCGGTGAGCCGGATGCGGATCGTGCGGGCGAGGCCGTGGAGCTCCTCGGCCATCGCCGGCGTGGCCGCGGCCTTGCGGTTGAACCGGTCGACGAGCGAGGCGAGCGTCTCCTCCACCGTCATGGCCCGAAGCGATCGAGGGTCCGAGCCGGCCGAGCGCGTTTAACCCTTTGCACCGTTTCCCAGGACCGGCGCATCCACTCCGGGATCGACCCGCCGTCGCGGGCATGGCGCGCCACGCACGCCTGCGTGACGGGGTCGGACGGATAGCCGCTGCCCATCGGTTCGTCGACGGCTCGGCGCAGCGCCTCGAGCGCGGCGTCGCGGCGGACCTTCGCGACGACCGACGCGGCGCTCACGACCGGGATGTCCTGGTCCGCGTGGTGCCGGCTGACGATGCGGGTGGGCGCGCCGACCCGGGCGGCGAGGCGGCGGCCGAAGCGCGCCGCGTCGACGTCGCAGGCGTCCACGTACGCGACGTCGGGGCGGAACTCGCGGACGAGGTCGGCGAACGTCTCGAGCTCGAGCTCGTTGAGGCCGCCGCGCGCGACGTAGCGGTCGATGGCGCGCGGCGCGAGCTCGACCGCGCGCTCCTCGCCCACGCCGCCCAGCCGGGCATAGACGTCCGCGCGCGCGACGGGGCTCAGCCGCTTGGAGTCGCGCACGCCGAGCGCGCGCAGCGGCCCCTCGCGATCCTCCTCGCAGCAGAAGCCGCCGACGACGAGGGGCCCGAGGACGCTCCCGCGACCGGCCTCGTCGATCCCGAGGACGCGGCGCCCCGTCGTCCGGCTCCCCCGCGGGCCGTAACGGCCTGAGGGGTTAAACCCGCGGGCGCTTGACCTCCGGCGTGCGGCTCGACGGGCTCGTGGTGCCGGCCCTCACGCTCTTCTCCGCCGATGGCGAGCTCGACGCCGGCCGCAACGCGCGCTTCGCGCGCGAGTTGGCCGACGCCCGGGTCGACCACCTCTTCGTGTTGGGCTCGGCCGGTGAGTTCCCGTCGATCACCGACGCGGAGCGCGCGCGCTATCTCGACGCGGTGGTCGACAGCCTGCCGGGCCGCACCGACGCCTGGGTCGGCTGCGGCGCGCCGTCCACCCGCCAGGCGGTCCGCTTCGCGAGCGATGCGGAGGGCGCCGGCGCCGCGGCGGTGGTCGCGGTGCCCCCGTACTATCTGCATCCCACGCCCGAGGCCGTCGACCGTTACTATCGGGCGATCCGGGCGGCCGTGAAGATCCCGCTCTTCGCCTACAACATCCCGTCGCTCGTCGGGTACGCGCTCGATCCGGCGCGCCTTCACGCGCTCGCCCGCGACGGCACGCTCGCCGGTACGAAGGACACCTCGGGCGCGCTCGGGAGCGTCACGTCGTTCCTCGAGGGAGCCCCGGCCGGCTTCGCGGTGTTCCCCGGGGACGACGCGCTCGCCGCTGAGTCGATCCGCCGCGGCGCCGCCGGGGCCGTGATGGGGATCGCGAACATCGTCCCCAAGCTCTGCCGTGAGCTGGTCGGCGCCGCCCGCGCGGGCGACTGGGGGCCGGCTGCCGAGCGCCAGGCGCTGGTCGACCGACTCGTCGAGGTAATCCGCGCCGGGCCGTTCCCCTCGGTCGACAAGTTCCTCGCCGCGGAGCTGCGAGGCGTGGACGTCGGCTACCGGGCGCCGTACGACCCGCTGTCGGCCGTCGAGGAGCGCGCGGTCCGCGCCCGGCTGGATCCCCTGCGCGACGCCCTGCGACCGTTCCTGTCCGGGTGAGCCCTTGCGCGCGATCGTCGTGCGCCCGCCGGCGCCCGGGGCCTCGCTCGAGGACGTGACAGGGCCGACGCTCGGGCCGGGCACGCTGCGGGTCCGGGTCCTCGAGGTCGGCGTCTGTGGAACCGACCACGACATCGTCGCCGGCAAGTATGGCCAGGCGCCGGCCGGCGCCGGCTACCTCGTGCTCGGTCACGAGAACCTCGGCGAGGTGGCCGAGGTCGCCGACGGGGTGGTCGGGTTCTCGGTCGGCGACACCGTCGTCGCGACCGTGCGGCGCGGCTGCGGACGGTGCCGCTTCTGCTTCGCGAACCGCTCGGACTTCTGCGAGACCGGCGGCTTCACCGAGCGCGGGATCTCCGGCGCCCACGGCTACATGGCCGAGGAGTACGTGGAGGTCCCCGAGTACCTCGTCGCGGTCCCGCCCGAACTGCGGCGGGTGGCGGTGCTGCTCGAGCCGCTCAGCGTCGTGGAAAAGGCGATCCTGATGGGCCAGCGCGTGCTCGACCGCAAGGAGCCGAGCCCGGGGTTCCCCCGGACGGCCGCGTCGACCGCGCTCGTCGCCGGGACCGGCGCCGTCGGGATGCTCGCCGCCTTCGTCCTGCGTCTCCGGGGCTACGAGGTCACGGGCGTCGACCGGCACGATGCGTCGCCGGCGGTCGACCTGCTCGCGACGATCGGCGCCCGGCACGCGAACGTCGTCGGAGGGCTGGGCACGCTCGGCGGCGCGCGCTTCGACCTCGTGGTCGAGGCGACCGGCTCGGTGCCGCTCGACTTCGACCTGGTGGACGTGCTCGCCCCGAACGGCGTGCTCGTGCTCACCGGCATCCCGGACGCCGACGCCCCCCCGACGTCCGTTCCGGGCGGGGCGATCTTCCGCGGGATCGTCCTGCACAACCAGGCCGTGGTGGGCTCGGTGAACGCGAACCGCACCTACTTCGAGACCGGGCTCGCGGACCTCGGCGCGTTCGAGGCGCGCTGGCCCGGCGCGGTCGACCGGATGATCTCCTCCCGTCGCCCGCTCGAGCGATGGGCGGAGGTACTCCTCGGCCGCGCGGGCGGGACGGTGAAGAACGTCCTCACCATCGCCGGTGCGGCGCCCGCGCCCTCGAGCGCGCGATAAACCTCTTATACCGCACCCCGCTCGCACGGCCCTCCGGAGTCGGATGGGGATCTGGCAGGGCCGCTCGCGTCGCAAGCGCACCGGCGGACGCCTGCGGCCGATCCGCAAGAAGCGCCGGTTCGAGATCAGCCGCGAGCTCCAGCACGCGACGATCGGTCCGGGCACCGTGAAGCCGTACCGCATCCGCGGGGCGAACTCGAAGCTGCGGATCCTGACGACGCAGACGATCAACGTCTACGACCCGGCCACGAAGTCGATGCGGCCCGCGAAGGTGATCACGGTCCGCGAGAATCCCGCGAACCCGAACTTCGTCCAGCGCAACATCATCACCCGGGGCGCGATCCTGGAGACCGACGTCGGCCTGGTGCGCGTCCGCTCTCGGCCGGGGCAGGACGGCGTCCTCAACGGCATCCGAATCGGCGCCGCCACGCCGCCGGCGTAAGCGACCGGCCGGGGCCGCGATGCCCGACCATTTCTACGTCTATCCGGCCTACCTCGGTCGGGGCCTCAGCCGGCGGGCGGGCCGCCGTTTGCCCGAGAGCGAGGCCGTGGCCGACGCGACCGCCGAGGAGATCGCGCAGGCGGCCCAGCGGCTCGGCTACAGGGCCGAGCTCGAGTCCGCGAAGCAGTACCCGCGACGCTTCTTCGCCTACGAGGGGCGGGTCAAGGTCACGAAGCGGGCCGGCACGACCAAGACCACGTTGTTGCGGGCGCTCGCGGCGGAGGTCCGCCGCCACCGCCCGGCCTCGGCGAAGAAGTGACGATGGACGAGCCGGGCACGATCTACTTCGCCGGCACGGCGGGGGCGGGCAAGACCTCGTTCGTCCGCGCGTTCGCCGACTGGATGCACTCGGCCGGGTACGAATCGACGATCGTCAACCTGGACCCGGGCAGCGAGTCGAAGAGCCTCGAGCCGGCGGTCGACATCCGCGAGTGGGTGCGCCTGGACGACCTGCAGGACGAGTACGGGCTCGGGCCGAACGGGGCCCAGATCGCGGCCGCCGACATGATCGCGCTCAAGATCTTCGACGTGAAGCAGGCGATCGACGAGCTACGCACCGACTACGTGCTGGTCGACACGCCCGGCCAGATCGAGCTGTTCGCCTTTCGCGAGGCGTCCCGGGCGATCGTCGACGCGCTGAGCGGCGACCGGTCCCTGATCGCCTTCCTGTTCGACCCGGCGCTCGCGCGCTCGGCCTCGGGCTTCGTCTCGCTGCTGCTGCTCAGCGCCACCGTCGAGTTCCGCTTCCGGCTGCCGATGCTGAACGTGCTCGCGAAGGCGGACGTCCTCACCGCCGAGCAGCTCGCGGAGATCCGCGGCTGGGGAGAGGACCCCTCGGCCCTCCATGATGCCGTATCGCGCGACGCGCCGACCCCCGACGTGCAGCTCTCGACCGAGATCGTCCGCGCGATCGAGGTGCTGGGCCCGCTGAGCGGCCTCGTCCCGACCTCGGCGAAGGAGGGGACCGGCCTCGAGGCGTTCTACCAGGGCGCCCAGCGCGTCTTCGGCGGCGGCGAGGACCTCGAGCCCTCGCACGCGCCCGCGTCGGACTGAGCGGATCAGCCCTCCGTGAAGAACAGGCCCATGCCGGCGGAGGCGGACTCCTCGTCCTCCTTGATGCGGCGGTAGACGCGCTCGGCATCCGCCGGCTTCGCGCCCAGGGGGCCGAGGAGCTCGTCCGCGCGACGGACCGCCTCGGGCCCGCCCTCGAGCAGCACGTACAGCGCGTCGGCGGGGCCGCTCAGGGTGCTCGCATCGCGGATCGTCTGGCTCTGCCGCGAGAGCTGGTCGTCCCGCAGCGCGGCCTCCAGCGCGCCGCGCTGCGCGCTGGGGAGGAGGTACAGGGTCCAGGCCATGCGGCGGGCGACCGACCCGGCCTATATGGGTTCGCGGGGCCGTTAGGCAGATACGGGGCTCCGCCGGTCCTCCGGGGGTGTTCGCCTCGACCACCGAGGGACCGGTGCTCCTGATCGGGGTCGCGCACGTCGTCGACCTCGAGAGTCCGCTGCGCCGTCTGCTCGCGGACCGGACGCTCGATGCGATCGCGATCGAGCTCGACCCGGAGCGGGCCGCCTCGCTCCTCGGCGATGGCGCGACGTCGGGTCCGTCCCGCGGACCCGCCTTCGCCCGGCTCTGGGCGCACGTCCAGCGTCGCCTCGGCGATCAGATCGGTGGCGGGCCGCCGGGGGCGGAGATGAAGGTCGCCGCGCGCCTCGCGGCCGAGCGGCGCCTGCCGCTGTTCCTGATCGACGACCCGATCGGCACGACCCTGGCGCGGCTCGTGCGGTCGATGCCGCTCCGAGAGCGCGTGGCGCTCCTCGTCGGCGCGTTCGTCGCGCTGTTCGTGCCGGCCCGGCTCGTCGAACGGGAGATCGACCGCTACGTGGAGAGCCCCGAGGCCTACACGGAGGAGTTGCGGCGGGCGAGCCCCACGATCGCGCACGTCCTGCTCGACGAGCGCAACGAGCACATGGCCGAGCGCCTCGCGACGCTGCGGGGCCGCGGGTACGGTCGCCTCGCCGCCGTGGTCGGCGACGCGCACCTTTCCGGGCTCGGCTCGGCGCTGCGGCGTCGCGGAGTGCCGATCGAGTCGATCCCGTTCCGCGCCCTGCGGGAGCCTACAGTACCGTCGATGCCTTCGACGTGATCGCGTCGACGGCGGCGCCGACCGAGTCCGCGAGGGCGGCGAGCTCGGGGGAGGCGTACTGCTCGAGTCGGCCCTCGTCGGCGAGGGCGGAGATCGCCGGGGCGAGCGGCAGCCGGGCCAGCAGCGGGATGCCGTACTCCTCCGCGACCGTCGCGACGTGGCCCTCGCCGAACAGCGGGATGCGCTCGCCGCAATGCGGGCAGGTGATCCAGCTCATGTTCTCGACGACGCCGAGGAGGGCGACGTGGAGGTCGCGGGCCATGTTCATCGCCTTCTTCACGATCAGCGCGGCGAGGTCCTGCGGGGTCAGCACGAAGACCATCCCGTCGATCGGGATCGTCTGGAACACGGTGAGCGGCACGTCGCTGGTCCCCGGCGGCATGTCGATGAGCAGGTAGTCGAGCGGCCCCCAGTGGACGCCCCCGAAGAACTGGGTGATGAGCCGCGTGACGAGCGGACCCCGCCAGATCACGGGCGCCTGCTCGTCCTCGACCATGAACTGGGAGGAGACGATCGGCATGCCCGAGCGCGTCCGCACCGGCTCGATCCCTTCGCCGCGGTCCGTGAGCGGGCCCTTGAGCCCCAGCAGCTTGGGGATCGACGGTCCGGTGATGTCCGCGTCGAGGATTCCGACCGCCCGGCCGCGGCGCCCGAGCTCGGCGGCGAGCAGCGCGGTCACCGATGACTTACCGACCCCGCCCTTGCCGCTGCCGACCGCGACCACGTGGCGGATCGCCCCCTTGTCCATCCGCTGGAGGAGTCCACCGGGGCGGCCCCGGGGGGGACCCGCCGCCGACGGGCTGGAGGTCGGGCGCATCGCGCCCGGGCCCGATGGCGCGCTCACGTTCGAAGGACGCCGGAGTGGCTATATAACGGGCGGCTGGGTCGCCGCCCCGCGAGGTCGCGCGCGATGACCGTCGGGCGATCCTCGGCGCTGGACGAGATCTTCCGGCCGCGATCGATCGCCGTGATCGGCGCGTCCAACCGCCCCGGCACCGTCGGCGCGAGCCTCTTCCGCAACGTCCTCGGCGCCGGCTACCGGGGCGTCGCCTACCCGGTCAACCCCCGATGGGAGAGCGTCTCGGGGGTCCGCTGCTACCGCCGGGTGGCGGACCTCCCCGACGTCGCGGAGCTCGCGGTCGTCATCGTCCGCGCACCGGAGGTACCGGCGATCGTCGACGAGCTCGGCGCCGCCGGCACGCGCGGCGCGATCGTCATCTCCTCCGGTTTCGGGGAGGTGGGCGCCCCGGGCCCGCGGCTCGAGGCCGAGCTGGTCGACCGGGCCCGGCGCCACCGCATGTCGCTGGTCGGCCCGAACTGCTTCGGCGTACTGAACACGGACCCCGAGGTCGGGCTCAACGCCACATTCAGCGAGGACCTGCCGCCGCGCGGCAACATCGCCTTCGTCTCGCAGAGCGGCGCGCTCTGTGCCGGCATCCTGCAGTACGGCATCGCGGAGCGGATCGGCTTCTCCCGGTTCGTCTCCGTCGGAAACCGCGCCGGGGTCGACGAGAACGACCTGCTCGCGTCGCTGGCGGACGACGCGGCCACCCGCGTGGTCCTGCTCTACATGGAGAGCCTCGCGAACGGCCGACGCTTCCTCGAGGTCGCGCAGGAAGTAACGGAGCACAAGCCGGTCCTCATCATCAAGAGCGGGCGCACGCCGGTCGGGGAGCGAGCGGCGCGCAGCCACACCGGCTCGCTCGCGCAGTCCGGCCGGGACCAGCTCTACGATGCGCTCTTCGAGCAGGCGGGCGTGCTGCGGGCGGACACGATCGCGGACCTGTTCCGCATGGCCAAGGTGTTCAGCTCGGGTGTGCGCCTGGACGGACCGCGCCTCGCGATCCTGACCAACTCCGGTGGGCCGGGGATCGTGGCCGCGGACGCCGCCGCGCGCCAGCACCTCGAGCTGCCGACGCCGTCGGCCGCGCTTCGGTCGGCCCTCGCCCGGAGGCTCTCGCCGTCCGCCGCGCTCAGCAACCCCCTCGACATGACCGCGGACGCCGGACCGGAGCAGTACCGCGAGGCACTGCACCGGCTCCTGTCCGAGCCGACGATCCACGGCGCGCTCGTGATCGCGACGCCGACCGGCACGCTGACCGGCGCGGAGGCCGCCCGCGCGATCCGCCAGGGCCGCGGCGCGAGCCGCAAGGCCGTGACGGCGTGCCTCTTCGGCCTCACCGACCTGTCGAAGGAGGTCGCCGATCTCGAGGCCCACGGCATTCCCACGTTCACGTTCCCGGAGGAGGCCATCCAGGGCCTGGGCAGCCTCGCGCGCTACCGGGCCTGGGGCGCGCGGCCCCGGACGCCCGTGCGCTCGTTCCCCGTCGACCGCGCCAGGGTGCGACGTGCGCTCGCCCGCGCGCGCGCCTCGGGCGCGACGGTCCTCCCGGAGTACCTCGCGCGCTCGATCCTGTCGGCCTACGGCCTGCGCTTCCCCGAGTCCCACCGGGTCCGAACGCTCGACCAAGCCCTCTCGGCGGCGAAGGAGCTCGGCTACCCGGTCGTGCTGAAGGTCGCCTCGCCCGACATCTCGCACAAGACGGACGTCGGCGGCGTCGCCCTCGGCCTCGAGGGCGCGGAGAGTCTCTCGGAGGCCTGGACGCGGATGGGCGCGACGCTCTCGACCCGGGCCCCGCGAGCGCGGATCGTCGGCTTCGAGGTCGAGGCGCAGGTCCCGTCGGGCACCGAGGTGCTCGTCGGCGTCCAGCGAGACCCGAACTTCGGCCCGATCCTCGTCTTCGGGCTCGGGGGGATCTACGTCGAGGTGCTGCGCGACGTGACGTTCCGGCTCGCGCCGCTGCGGGCGCTCTCCGCCCGGCGGATGATCTCCTCGGTGCGCGGCTTCCCGATCCTCGAGGGCGTGCGCGGCGGGCCGCCCGGCGACCTCGCGGCGCTCGCGGAGGCCATCGAACGGGTCAGCCAGCTCGCGACGGAGCTGGACGCCGTGAGCGAGCTCGACCTCAACCCACTGATCGTGCGACCCGTCGGCGAGGGCGTCGTCGCGGTCGACGCGCGGCTCGTGCTCGCACCGTCTTCCAGATCGGGACCGTCCGCTTCAGCCGGTCGATCAGGAAGCGGGTCGCCGCGAACGCGGGGGCGCGGTGGGCGGCCGCCGCCCCGACGATGACCGCGATCTCCCCCGAGGCGACCCGACCCACGCGGTGCCACAGCACCGTCCGCTCGACGCCGTAGCGTGTCCGGGCGGCGCGATCGAGCGCCGCGAGCACGTGGAGGGCCGGGGCGAGATGGACCTCGTAGTCGAGCGCGAGGACGCGCCGGCGACCCGTACCGTCGGCGCGCACGCGCCCGGCGAACAGTACGACGCCGCCGAGGCCCGGGGACTCGAGCTCCCGGGCCGCGGTCGCGAGCGATAAACGGCGTGCGGTGAGGCGGTGCGACACGCTAGCCACCGCCGTAGGGGGGGTGGACCGCGAACTCATCCCCCGCGCGCAGGCGCTCGCTCCCGCGGCCGAGGTACGCTCCGTTGCGGACGAGGCGGGCGGTGCGCAGCACGCGAGAGAGGGCCGGATAGGCGACGCCGAGCGCGCGCACTAGCTCGTCGGCCCGCACCCCCTCCGGGGCAACGGGCCAGTCGAGCTGGGCGCGGCCGACCGCGGTCCGCGCGGTCGAGAAGAGGAGCACGCGCACCGTGCCGACCATCGCGCCGCCAGTCCGACGGCCGTCTAAGCGTTCTCGGCGGCGCGCGTGCCGCACAACCGCTTAATACGCACGCCCGATAGAAGCGCGGATGCCGGATCTCGCGGTGCGCGCCGGCGGCCAGGCCGGCGATGGGATCGCCTCGATCGGCGAGTCGATCGCCCGGTGCCTGTCGCGCATGGGCTGGCACGTCTTCGCGCTCAATGCCTACCAGTCCGTGATCCGCGGGGGCCACGTCTGGTTCCAGGCCCGCGCGTCGGACCCGCGTCCCTACTCGCAGGGGGACCGGGCCGACGTCCTCTATGCGCTCGACAAGCAGACGGTGTCGATCCATGCGCCGTCCCTGCGCGCGGGCGGCACGGTGATCTACGACCCCGAGAAGTTCGCGGTGGCGGAGTCGGATCTGCCGGCGGGCGTGCGGGCCCTCGGGGTCCCGACGCTCGAGATCGCCCGCAAGTACACCAGCCAGTCGATCCTGCAGAACGCAGGCGGCATGGGGGCGGCCGCCTTCCTCGCCGGGATCCCGCTCGAGCTCCTCCAGGAGGTCCTGAAGGACTCCTTCGGCAAGAAAGCCGGCGAGATCGCCGACTGGAACCTCGGCGCCGCCGCCGCCGGCTTCGCGTTCGCCGCGTCGCATGCCTCGGCGAGCGAGCACGCGCTCGCGCGCCGGGGGGCCCCGAAGCTCCTGATGAACGGCAACGCCGCCATCGCGCTCGGCGCGGCCGCCGCGGGTTGCAAGTTCCTCGCCCAGTACCCCATGACGCCCGCGTCCTCGATCATGCACTGGATGGCGGCGCACGCCCAGAGCCTCGGCGTCGTCGTGAAGCAGGCGGAGGACGAGCTCGCGGCGATCAACATGGCGATCGGCGCGTCGTTCGGCGGAGTGCGGGCGATGACCGCGACGAGCGGGGGAGGGTTCTCGCTCATGGTCGAGGCGCTCGGAATGGCCGGGATGACCGAGACCCCGCTCGTCGTCGTCGAGTCGCAGCGCGCCGGTCCGTCGACCGGTCTGCCGACGAAGACCGAGCAGGGCGATCTCAACCTCATGCTCGGCGCGGGCCAGAGCGAGTTCCCGCGGGCGATCCTCGCACCGAGCCATCCGGCCGAGGCCTACCGCGCGGCGATCCGCGCCTTCGAACTCGCGGAGGACTGGCAGACCCCGATCCTCGTCGCGAGCGACCTCCATCTCTCGGAGAACATGGCGACGGTCGACCGGGAGGAGATCCCGACCGCGGTGCCCGTGCGCTCGCTCTTCACCGTCGAGCCGAACGGCCATGACTACCACCGCTACCAGTACACCGATAGCGGCGTCTCGCCCCGCGCGATCCCGGGGCAGCCGGGCCTGCAGTTCGTCGCGGGCTCCGATGAGCACGACGAGCGCGGCCATCTCATCTCCGACGTGAAGTCGGGCATCCCGGTCTGGGTCACGGAACGCCAGCGCATGATGGACAAGCGCATGCGCAAGCTCCACGGGATCCTCGCGGCCGCCGAGCCGCCGGCCTGGGAAGGGCCGGCGAGCGCCGACCTGACGTTCGTCGCCTGGGGCTCCACCATCGGCGCGATCCGGGACGCGCGGGAGATGCTGGCCGCGCAGGGCCGAGCCACGAACCTGCTGCACTTCCCGACCGTCTATCCGCTCGACCCCGAGCGGGTACGCGCGGAGCTATCGAAGTCTCGGCGCACCCTGCTCGTCGAGGCGAACTACTCCGGACAGTTCGGCCGCCTGATCCGGGCCGAGACCGGGGTCGAGCTCGCCGAGCGGTTCCTCAAGTACGACGGCGAGCCGTTCTACCCGCACGAGATCGTGGCGCGGGCGCTCGAGGTGATCGGTCATGGCGGATAGCGCCGCGCGCGCGGTCGGTGTGCCGACCGGGCCCGCGCTGCCGGTGGTCGGCAAGTCCGACACCAAGCCCACGTGGTGTCCGGGCTGCGGCGACTTCGGGGTCGTCGCGGCGGTCGAAGCGGCGCTCAAGCGCCTCGGGATCCCGTCGTACAACGTGGTGATCGTCTCGGGGATCGGCTGCTCGTCCAACCTGCCGCACTTCCTCTCGTCCTACGGCTACCACGGCATCCACGGTCGGGTCCTCCCGGTGGCCGAAGGCATCCGCTGGGCGAACCACGGCCTCACCGTCATCGGCACGGGGGGCGACGGGGACGGCTTCGGGATCGGGGCCGGTCACTTCGTCCACGCGATGCGGCGCAACGTCGACCTCACCTACGTCACGATGGACAACCAGATCTACGGGCTCACGACCGGCCAGGCGAGCCCGACCTCGCAGATGGGCCAGAAGACGAAGTCGACGCCGACCGGCGTGATCGAGCATCCGATCGACCCGATCTCGCTCGCGCTCGCGAGCGGGGCGACCTACGTCGCCCGCGGCTTCTCCGGCGACGTCAAGCAGTTGACCGAGCTCGTCGCCGGCGGGATCCAGCACAAGGGCTTCGCGTTCGTCGACGTCTTCAGCCCGTGCGTCACCTACAACAAGCTAAACACCTTCGACTTCTTCCGCCAGCGCGTCTACAAGCTCGAGAGCGCTGGCCACGACCCGAGCGACATCGTGGCCGCCTGGCAGCGTTCGCTCGAGTGGGGCGACAAGATCCCGATCGGGCTGTTCTACCGCACCGACCGTCCCTCCTACGAGGACCTCGAGCCGGTGCTCCAGGCCGGCCCGCTCGCCCAGCAGCCGGCCGGCCTTGCGGGCCACGAGAACGTGCTGGACGAGTTCGTCTAGCGCGGTCGATCGGCCTAGCCGAGGTCGATCTGGAAGAGGTAGGCGTCCCCGTCCTGGAACCAGAGCGGGAACGCCGTCGGATCCGCCAGCAGGGGCGCCGGAGAGAACGGCGGCCAGAGGACCGTGTTGGCGCCGGTGACGATCAGGAACCCGGCGTCGAGCGAGGCGAGCGCGTCCCGTCCGCTGCCGTTCAGCGTGGCATTCGATAGCTGGCTGACGACGAGGCGGTACGACGCGTTCGACCACTGCCAACCCGGGACGAGCGGATAGAGCAGGACCACGTTCGCAACGTAGCCGGGGAGGAAACCGGCCGCGCTCCCCGGGGCGATCACCACCCGCGCCCCGGCGGGAAGGTGCCCGGCGGCGTAGCCGAACAGGGCGAAGTCGCCGGCGCTCACGTTCCCGAAGTCCGTGTAGAGCTCGGAGAGGACGGGGGGCAGGGCGGTCGTCGTGAGCACCGCGCCCGGCACGATGACGATCACCGCGATCCCGATGGCGATGGCCCCGCGCGGCAGGACGGAGCGGCGGACCGGCCGGGCCACCGAGCGGGGCGGTGCCGGCGGCCGATCGGCCGCGAACGCCCGCTCGAGCGCCAGCACGAGCGGAAGGGCCGCGACGAAGCCGTAGAGCGTGAACAGCCAGATCGACAGCTCCGCCGCGCTCGACACATCCGCGAAGCGAACCGCCGGTCCGAAGCCGGCGGAGCTCGCCCACAGCACCCCGAGCAGCGCGACGATCACGACGGCGGCGACGAGCGCGAAGCGACGGAACGGCGCGAGGTAGCGGGCGAGCCCGGAGCGGCTCCCCGCCACCACGAGCAGCCCGAGGCCGATCGTGAGCAGGATCGCGAGCTCGAGCCGCAGCGTCGGGACGGGTGAGAGCCAGACGTCGGTCGCGCGGAACAGGTAGGGATCGATCCCGCCGACGAACTGTGCGCCGTTGATGCCCGGAAAGGTCCCGGCCGGAGGGCCGGCCGCTCCCAGGGTGAGCCCGGGGCTGTTCCATCCCTGGGCCAGCACGTAGAAGGTGGGCGCGAGCGGGAGGAGCGCCGCGCCGACCGTGATCGCCCATCGCCCCAGGCGCACCGCGAACTCTCGCCAGCTGCCGAAAGGGCCGAGCGCGGCGAGGACGAGGAACGTGAGCAATAGCCACTGGGCCCCGACGGGATTCATCGCTGCCGAGTAGCCCACGAGCAGGCCGAAGGCGAGCGCGCCCGTCCACCGATCCTCCGGCGCCGGGGAGGGTCGGACCGCCTCGCCGGCGAGGAGGAGCACCAGCGGGAAGGCGAACACGAAGTCATTGCTCCCGCCGACGAGCACCCGGGTCCACGACGCCACCGACGCGAGGAAGATCGCACCCGCGACGCCGGCGATCTCGGTCCCGAAGGCGCGGCGGGCGAAGGCGAACCCGCCGAGCGGCGCGAGCCCGAGGAACAGCGGCGTCACGAGCAGGCTCGTACGCGCCGCCGGTAGGCCGAAGTCCAGCTGGGCCCAGGCGAGCCAGACGGTCGTGCCCTGAGGGTAGAGCAGGCCGAGAGGGGCGTACGGCCGGAACGACAGCGGGATCGATCCGTGCTGCAGGAGGAGGGCGACGTAGGTCGTGAGGAGGCTGGCATCGAACGTGTTGCCGGTCGCGACGGGCAGCGCGATCGAGAGCTCGTAGGCGAAGAGCGCGAGCGCGCTCGCGAACGCGACGGCGCTCGGCCCGCTGAGGCCGATCCGCTTGGCCCAGGTCCGGTCGGGCCGCCCGCCGCCCCGGCCCCGGTGGATCGCCCGGGCGACGACCGCGAGCGCCGCCGCGACCGGCACCGCCAGGACGACCGGCGCGACGAAGGCCCCGATCGGCAGCGCCGCGAGCAGGTACATCGCCGCCCCGCCGAGATAGAAGTCGAGCAGGAGCCGTTCGATGAGGCCGAGCGAGCGCCACATCGCGACCCAGCGCTCCGTGAACCGGCGCACGAACTCGCCGAGGAACGCGGCGGCCGCGGCCCAGGCGAGCAGCTCGAGGGCCCACGCGACCCCGTTCGGGCCGGGCAGGGTCACGCCCTCGCTAACGGCGTGCCCTAATAGCAACGTGCCGCCGAAGCGCTACGTATTTACCGCCGGTCGACCCGACCGACGGCCGGGCGACCGGAATTGTCGACTGCGTCCGGGGCCCGCGACGGCCTCTCGAGCGTCACCCGAGGCACGCTCTTCCTCCTGATCGCGACGCTCTGCTACGTCGGGCTCAACTTCGTCGCCCGCGTGATCATCACCCACACGATCTCGACGGAAGAGTGGAGCTCGTTCTCCCTCGGACTCACGATCATCGGGGTCGTCGGCTCGATCGGCGCGCTCGGGCTCACGAACGCCGTCGCCCGAGGGCTTCCCTACGCGCACTCCGACGACGAGCGGCGCGGGATCGTCCGAGGTTCCGTGGTGATCAGCGTCGCCTCCGCGGCCATCTCCTCGATCGGCCTATTCCTCCTCGGGCCGGAGCTCGCCGGCCATCTCGGGCTTCCCGATCTGGGGCCGACGTTCGAGCTGTTCCCGCTGGCGGTCGCGACGTCCGTCGTCATCGGGATCATCGCGGCGATCTTCCAGGGCTACGAGGACGTCACGCCGAACGCCCTCTTCGTGCAGATCCTCACGCCGGGCTTCTTCGTCGCCTTCCTCGGCATCGCCGCGATCCTCCCGTCCCGGCTCACGTTCGAGGCCGCGCTCGTCGCCTACGTCGCCGGGAACGTCGCCGCGCTCCTGCTCGCCGTCGGCTACGCGCTCCAGCGGCTCGGCCACCTCTTGCCGGCGGGCCCGCGCGCGCCGGGGGCGGTGGGCCGCCTGATGAACTTCGCGGTCCCGCTGTTCTTCGTCGGACTGTTGGGAACCTTGACCGGGGGCGGCGACTCGCTCGTCCTCGGCGCCTACCATGCCGCCGAGTTCGGCTACTACAGCAACGCCCTCACCCTCGCGCGCCTGCTCCAGGTCGGGATCGGCGCGGCCGCCTACATCTTCCTGCCGGTCGCGGCCCGGGCGCTCCGGCAGAAGGACAACTCGACGATCGAGCTGACCTACGTGACCGTGACGAAATGGATGATCCTGTTCTCGCTGCCGCTCTTCCTGCTGTTCTTCGTCCTGCCCGGCCCGTCGCTCGAGTTCGTCTACGGCGCGCAGTACTCGCACGCGACCCTTCCGCTGCAGATCACCGTGCTCGGGGCGTTCGTGACGACGGTCCTGGGGCCCGCGGCCAACGCCCAGGTCGCCTTCGGCCAGGCCCGCCTGCTGGCCTACAACGCCGGGATCGCGGCCGCCGTCGACGTCGGTCTCGCGTTCGTCCTCGTCCCGGCCTTCGGCATGAACGGCGCCGCCATCGCTTGGACGATCGCCAACGCGAGCTACACGGCGCTCTCCCTCATCGAGCTCGCGGTCCTCACGCACGTCCACCCGTTCCGGCCCCACTTCTTGGTGCCCCTGGTCGTGACGGCGGTACCGGTCGGGGCGGTCCTTTCGCTCGCGCCGGTCCACTACCCGCTGTGGTCGCTGCCCGTGATCGGGGTCGCGATCGCCGGTCTATTCGTCCTCGTCGTACTCGCGACGCGGAGCATTGACGAGGGCGACCGGCTGCTGCTCGGAGCGTTCGAGGGGCTCGTCGGCCGTCCCCTGCCCACCCTGCGGCGCATCGGGCGCGCGGGCGTCCGTCGTCCCAACCGCTGAGGCCGGTCCGGGCGATCTCGACTCGCGCGCGTGATCGAGCAGCAGCAGGACGACCCCGCCGGCGAGCAGGAAGAAGACGAATTCGGCGAGCGTGTTCGCGACGGCGACCGCCCCCGCCGCGTCGATCACCGCGGTGACGACGAGCAGCATCAGCGCGGCCGCGATCGGGTAGCGCGAGTCGAGGCGTGCCCACTGCGAGTAGACCATGTAGGCCAGCAGGAGCGCGAGGAAGACGGGGACGTACGGGAATCCCACGTCGGCCCGCAGCGCCGTCGAGGACGTAACGTTGGGCGGTCGTATAACCGCGGGACCGGCCGGCGCCGAGAACGTTCGTGGGACAGGCTTATAGTCGGCCGGCCATCATCCCCGACTCGGGACGCCCCGACGGCGTCCAGGTTATGGCTCGATCGCACGCGACCTCCCGCGTGGTGCCGATAGCGCTCGGCCTCGCGATGCTGGGGATCATCATCGCGGCGGCGCTCTCCCCCAACACCGGGGCCGTGCCGGCGCAGGGGTACTGCCAGTACAACCAGTGCATCGCGGGGACCTCGATCCCGTGGTGGGTGGTCGCCGTGATCGCGATCGTCGTGGTCGCTGCCCTCGGCGCGGCGCTCTTCCTCATGCGCCGTCGCCGCCCCCCGAGCGGCGTGCGCCCGTACGCGGGCGCGGCCGGTGGCGGGGCCGCCGCTGGCGGACCGGCCCCGCCGGGCGGAGCGGCGCCGGCCCAGCCGGAGTACCTGGAGACGGCCGAGGACGTGGGCTCGGCCCCACCGGTGCCCGCGGGCGCGGTCGCCGGGGCCGGTGCCGGCGCCGCTTCGGGCGCGGCGGCGAAGGGCGCCCAGGAACCGGACATCGATTCGCTGATGGCCGAGCTCGACAAGATCAGCACCGAGATCCTCAAGCGGCCGAAGACGCCGCCCGAGGGTGGCGGCGACACCGGTGGCACGAGCTGAGCTCGTCGACCCCCGCTCCTTAAGAGCCGGCGGCCGGTCGTTTCCGGGATGCCGAGCGATCCACGTGCGGCGGAGGAGGAGCGGCTGCTGGACGCGCTGCGCCTCGCCGTGCACGGCGCGCCGCGTCCGCCCCGGGAGATCGAGGTCGGCATCGCGCTGTCGATCGCGCTCGGTCGCCGTCGTCCGTCGGTCGCGTGCGGGGGGTGCCAGAACCCGCTCGACTTCGAAGGGATCCCCGCGCGGACGAACGCCCGGCTCGGCGAGCCGTTCCGCCTGATCTGGGACGCGCCGGCGACCGCGTAGCCCCGGCGGAAGACGGCCGCGAGGTCCACCGAGCGTGACGTTCTCCCTCATCGGCTCCCTGATCGACGGGATCACGCTGGTCCTCGGCACGATCGGCCTCCCCGGCCTCTTCGCGCTCATGGTGGTCGAGAGCTTCGGAATCCCGCCGATCCCGAGCGAGGTGATCCTGCCGTTCGCCGGCTTCCTGGTCGCGGAGGGGACGTACCCGCTCGTCGATGCCACCGCCCTCGCCCTGGCCGGAGGGCTCGTCGGCGCCTTCGCGGCCTACGCCGTCGGCCGGTGGTGGCGCTCCCGCCTCATCGGCTGGGGCCTCGGCGCGGTGCGCATCCGCCCCGAAGACCTCGACCGGGTCGACCGGTGGTTCGCGGAACGGGGGGAGGCGACGGTCGCGATCGCCCGGGTCGTGCCGATCGTCCGCAGCTACGTGAGCTATCCGGCGGGGACCGCCCGCATGAGCCCGGTCCGCTTCGGTGCCTACACGCTGCTCGGTTCCGCCCCGTGGACGATCGGCCTCCTCTTCGCCGGCGTCGCCCTCGGCGCGGACTGGTACCTCCTCGAGGCCTACCTCGCGCCGCTCGACTACGCCTTCGTCGCTCTCCTGGTCGCCGGGGCGGGCTACGTGGGGCTGCTCGCCGCCGGCCGCATCACCCCGGGCTGGCCTCCGCGGCGCCGCGCCCGCGCGTCGGATCCCGACCCTCCGGCCGGCCCCGGGTAGCTAGCGCGACGCCGCCGGCGACGGGGGCCGCGCATAGTCCGGCCGCACGACGCGGCCGGTCGGCGACCCGACGTACTCACCGGCCTCGACGATCCGCTCCCCGTCGCGGTAGTGTTCGCGGGGAAGGACCGCTTCCCACCCCTCGAACGGCGTCCAGCCGCAGGCGCTGTGCAGGTGCGCTCCGGCGAGCCGGC
Organism: Thermoplasmata archaeon; assembly: GCA_035622275.1. Taxonomy (NCBI): domain Archaea; kingdom Methanobacteriati; phylum Thermoplasmatota; class Thermoplasmata; species Thermoplasmata archaeon. The sequence continues at coordinate 52,431 of DASPVQ010000027.1, forward strand.
GTCGAGCGCGGAAGTCGACGACGACGAGATGCGCCCGGTGGCCGGGAGCGAGGCGGCCCATCGGTTGACCGAGCCAGCGCGCCGGCCGATCGATCGCCGCCCGGACCAGGGTGCCGAGGTCGAGGGCGCCGGCCCGGACGCGCTCCAGTAGGAGCGGCAGCATCGTCTCGACCCCCGGGACGCCGCTCGGCGCCCGGTCGAACGGCGCGTCCTTCTCCGCGGCCGGGTGGGGCGCGTGATCGCTGGCGAGGAACGGGATCTCTCCTTGAGCGAACGCGGTCCAGAGGGCCCCCCGCTCCCGCTCGGCGCGCAACGGAGGATTGACCTTGAAGCGGCCGCCGGTCCCCGAGGCATCGGAGAGCAGGAGGTGGTGCGGCGTTACCTCGGAGGCGGCCGCGACGCCTACCGCCCGGCGGAGCGCGGTGACGCTCGTGATGTGCGCGACGTTGCATCGGAGCGACGGGGGTGCGCTCGCGAGCCGATCGATCGCGGCGAGCTCGGCAGCGATCGGTCGGACGGCGTTCCAACCGACCGGGTCCGCGGCGGACGTCCCGGCCGAAAAGCGGTCCGGATCCTCTGCATGGACCGAGAGGGCGAGCCCGGTCTCCGCCACGCGCCCGAAGAGCCCGGGCAGGCCGGCCGGGAGCGGCGCCCGCTCGATCCCCGTGGTCGGACTCAGGTACATCTTGAAGCCGCCGGCGAAGCGACCCAGCGACTCGATCGCCGCCGACTCCGAGGCCGCCGCGTAGAGGAGCACGTCGATCGCGGCGCGGCCGGGCACGCGCGCGGCCTTCTCCTCCAGTCGCTCGCGGTCGGTCACCGGCGGGAGCGTGTTCGGCATGTCCGCGATCAGCCCCACGCCCCCGATCGCGGCCGCGATCGTACCGGTCGCGAAGCTCTCGGCCGCCAGCGGACCGCCGGGGTCGCGAAAGTGAACGTGGAGGTCGGTGGCCGCCGGCAGGATCACGGCGTCCCCGAGGTCGCGCCGGGGCGCGCCGGTCCGCACCTTGCCGACCGACGCGATGCGCCCGTCGTCGCCGATCGCGATCTCGACCGGCTCGAGCCGGCCGTGGACGAGCGCACGGCCGGCCAGGATCAGCGAGGTCCCCACCGTCTCGGCGGGAGCCTCGGCCCGTCTCCGCCGAGCGGGTGCCATCGCCGCTCGGACGCCGGTCCCGATAAAGAAGGAGTGCCTGCGCTCCGGGACGCTATCTCCTCGGTGCGGATTCGCCCGGCGTGGACGATCCCCCCGCCGGCGCGCCCGGCTGGACGTACGCGCGCAGTGGGGTGGACGTCGGAGCCCGCGGGCAGGCGCTGGCGGCGTTCCTCGCCGAGGTCCGGTACCGGGCGCGGCCCGATCACGGCCGACCGGTCCGGGCCCCGGGCCATTACGCCGGTCTCGTTCGGATCGGTCGCGAGACGCTCGCGGTGACCACCGACACGGTGGGCACGAAGGTGCAGCTCGCCGAGCGGCTCGGGCGATGGGAGGAGGTCGGCGAGGACCTCGTCGGGGCCAACGTCAACGACCTCGCTTCGGTCGGCGCGCGACCGGCCGGCCTCGTGGACACGATCCTGTGCGCCCGCCCGGAGCCGGCGGTCTTCGCCGCCCTCGGCCGGGGCCTCGACCGGGGACTGCGCGCGGCCGGATGCTCCCTGCTCGGCGGCGAGACCGCGGTCGTCCCTTCGATCGTCCAGGGGATCGATCTCGGGGGCACCGCGGTGGGATTCTTCCCTCGGGGCCGTCGGCCCGTGCTCGGCGAGCGGATCCGGCCGGGCGACGCCCTGCTCGGCATCCCCTCGAACGGTCTGCACGCGAACGGCTTCACCCTGGTTCGGCGACTGCTCGAGGAGCGTTCGGTCGACCTCGCTCGCCCCCGGCCCGGGGCCGCCGTCCCCCTGGGTGAGGAGCTGCTCGCGCCGACCCGGATCTACACCGGTGCGGCCGAGGCGATCGCCGCGCGGCCCGAGACGCACGGTCTCGCGCATCTGAGCGGCGGCGGGGTCCGCAACCTCGTGCGCCTGCACGCGCGGGTGGCCTTCGTGCTGGAGCGCTGGCCCCCGCCGCCCCCGCTCTTCGACTGGCTCCAGCGGCTCGGCGAGATCGCCGACGCCGAGATGTTCCGGACCTTCAACATGGGGATCGGCTTCGTCCTCGCGGTCGCGCCGACGCATCTTGCCGAGACGCGCCGCCGGATAGCGCGCGCCGGCGCGCCGGACGCGGTCGTCATCGGCCACGTGGAGCGGGGTCGCGGCGTCCGGGTCCCGAGCCGCGGTCTCTCGTTCGAAGGCTACGACTAGCGAGCAGCGGGCGGCGCGCGCGCGGCCAAACGATTATCCCGCATCCTCCCTAGCGCGCGGCGTGCCCGCCGGCCGAGCGTACCTGGGCTCGGCCGTCGGCTTCCCCCTGCTCGCCGCGTTCCTGTGGGCGCTGTACTACATCCTCGTCCTCGCCGCGACCCCGCGGTCGAACCCGTCGGCGGTGTTCGTCTACCCGTTCCTGTTCGGCGGGGTCGCCTACGCCGCCTGGACGGGGATCCGCGGCGACGGCGCGGCCTTCCTCGCCCTCTGGCGCAGTCCGGCGGCCTGGCTGAGGGTGGGCCTGCTTCTCGGCATGCAGCTCTCGGTGCTCGCGGGGACCTACCTCATCGGCCCGGTCGACGTCTCGCTGCTGTCGTTGATCGGGGACGTGGTGATCACCCCGATCTTCGTCGCCGCGGCGTTCCTGGAGTACCGCGACCGCCTCGGATCGATCGTGCTGTGGACCGGCATGATCCTGTGCGCCCTCGGGGGAGCGTTGGCGATCGTCGGCAGCGGCAGCGTCGCGGCGGTCCGGGGCTGGGGCTACCTGCTCGTGATCACCATCCCGCTCACCGTCGCCGGCTACTTTCTCGGGTCCGCGCGCGAGGGGGAGCGCACTTCCCTGAGCGCGGTCGTCGCGCAGTCGATGCTGGCCGCCGGAATCGTCGGGGTCGCGATCAGTCCGCTGCTCCCCGGCGGAACGGCGGGGCTCGCGCTCGTCGATCCGACCCCGCTGCTGCTGCTCGTCGTCACGGGCCTGACGAGCTTCTTCGTCGCGCCGCTGCTCTACTTCGACGCGATCCACCGGGCCGGATACGTCGTGCCCCCCCTGTTGATGACCGGTATCCCCGTGTTCGCGGGGATCCTGAGCTGGGGCATCCTATCGATCCCGATCCCGGCCCTCGGTCTCGTGGGAATCCCGGTCGCGGTCGGGGGCGCGATCCTCGCGCTGCGCGCGGAGACCGCCGCGCCCTCTCGAGCGGCCGCGGGCTCGCCGCCGGGCTAGGTCCAGTCACTGAGCTGGCGGTTGGTGGTCCGTCGTCGCCCCGCGCGCCCGACGTCGCTGGCGGGCGTGTCGAGCGTCGCCGGTGCTCCCGGCTCGGCGGGCTCCGTCGCGGGATCCGGCGATCCGAGCCGGCGCTGGTGGCTGCCGCGCAGGAGCGATGCGGCGTCCCAGTCGAAGACCTCGGTCACTCGTGCGAGCGTCTGCGCGACGCGGTCGGCATAGTACTCCCAGTCCGGCTGCTTGGCGAACGGGCGCCCCTCGATCCAGGGCTCGACCTCCTGCGGGCTCTTGCGCGAGTCGGTGACGATCCAGGCCACGCGCATCCCGGGGATCACGTCATAGCCCTCCTGCTGCAGCTGCCGGAACACGCGGAGGAAGGGGAGCGCGTCCCGGGTCGCGGCGTTGTACTCGCCCTCGGCACGGACCGAGCGGGCGATCACGAGCCGCTCGGGCGGCACCGCGCGCTCGCGAACGGCCTGGACGAGCTCGCGCGATCGCCGGACCGCCGCGTCGGTGTCGCCCTTGAGCACGAGGTCGAAGACCTCGAGCAGCGCATCGGACTGGTAGTCGAAGGCGTCGGATCGTCGCGTCTCGTAGCCCCGGATGACCACCTCGTCCCGGGGCCACACGGCGTGGCCGACGTACCGCTTCTTCGCGCCGTGCGAGAACAGCGCCTCGTAGACCGACTGGAACTCGAAGGTGACGCCCTCGCGCGTGAACCGCCGCGCGACCGCCTCGCCGAACTCCTTCGCGCCCTCGAGGGACGCCACCGGCGAGCGGACGAACACGCTGTCGGTGTCGGAGTAGACGACCTCGTGCCCGTCGGCCTCGAGCTCGCCGATGATCGAGGTGATCGCCGCACGCGCGAACGACGTGATCGCCGAGCCGATGTCCTTGTTCGTGAACCGGTAGAAGCTGGACGCGAGGACGCCGTAGAACGAGTTCATCAGGATCTTGACCGCGTTCTGAAGCCCGTCGTAGTACGCCCCCAGCTCGGGGGTCTCGGCCGACCGGCCGAGCTGGCGGAACCGCTCGCGGTCGGCGAGCAGGCCGGCGAGGATCCCCGGGATGATGCCAGGACGGACCTCCGCCGAGAGGAACCGGGCGCCGGACGGAGCGACCGTCGTGCCCTCGGGCGAGAGCGTGGTGAAGCAGAGGTTGTGGGAGATGATGATCGACGGGTACATCGACTTGAAGTCGAGCACCACGACCCACGGATAGAGCCCGGCGCGGATCGCGTGGACGTAGCCGCCCTCGATCGGAGCGTCCCGGCCGAGGCGGTGCGTTGGCGGCACCCCGACGGAGCGGGCGTCGGCCGCCGGGATCAGCATCGCGTCGATGAACAGCGACGTCCGGCCGTTCAGCCCCTCCTCGAGCGGCAGCCGGGCGACGGTCGCCAGGTCGGCGGCCTTCTCCATCGCGCGCAGCCTGGCGAGGATGCGCAGGGCGAGGTCCGCGTCGTGCTCGCAGTACTCCATGACGCGCCCGGGGTCGCGCCGCCACTCCTCGGAGATGTTGCGGCGGTCGACGTCGAGCTTCGTGTCGTTCAGCAGGACCCGCGCGACGTACTGGAGGCTCTCCTGCTTCGGGCGCAGGTCCCGACGGGCGGACCACCAGGCGTCCGCGACGATGCGGCCGGTGATCTTCCAGAGGCGATCGTTCGAGCTGCGCGGCTCGCCCTTCTCCCGGCCGAGCGCCAGCGGCGGCAGGCCCAGCGCCTCGGCGCGCTCGACCAGCAGCGGCAGGTCGTAGCCGCCGATGTTGTACCCCGTGATCACGTCCGGGTCCTCCTCCCGGACGATCCGAACGAACTCCTCGAGGATGGCGCGCTCCTCGATCTGACCGATGCGGAACGTCCGACGGGGCCGATCGGCGCCGTCCGCGACCCCGCAGATCGTGAAGATCGTGCGCTCACGGATCGCGTTCTCGATGTCGAAGGAGAGGACGCGCAGCGACGGGCGGAACGGCTCGGCCGGTCCGATCTCCCGCCGGTCCGTGACGACCCGCACGACGCAGGGGACCGTGTAGCGCGCCCGGATCTCCTCGGGCTCGTCCTCGGCGTCGAACGCGAGCGTGAGCCCGAGGCGCCGGTCGTAGAGGAAGCGGTGAACGAAGGGGATGTCGCAGGCGAGGACGCTGGCGTCGTCGCCCTTGCGACGGTACCGGTCCCGGTACTCGGGCACCAGCCACGGACGGTGCAGGGTCACCCGGATCGCCGCGCGGTCCCGCCCACCGACCCAGGTGGTGAGACCCTCGACGCCGACGATCTCCGGGTCGGCGGCGAGGCGCGCGCGGTCGTCGTCGGTCGGCTCCGCCAGAATGAAGTACGGCCGGAACCCGTAGTAGCGAGCGACCATCGACTCGCCCTCGCGCGTGCGGCCGAACAGCTCGACGACGACGCCGTCGTCGACGGCCTGGTACGAACCTTCGAGGAAAAACAGCTCGACCGCTCGCACGCTCCGGCGAGCCCGGGACGAGTTAAACGGGTTGCGCGGGCGTCTCGCGCAGCCAGCGCCCGAGACGCTCGACGTCGGCGCCCCAGCGCGCGGCGAGCTGTCGCGAGCGCAGCGCGGCCGCGGGGTGGATCATCGGGAAGATTGGCCCACGTCCGGCGGTGCGGGGTCGGCCGGCGGCCTGCAGCATCGCCGGAGCGGAGGGGTCCAGCACCCGGAGCGCGTGGGCGCCGAGGGTCACGAGCCGCTCGGGCGCGAGCAGGTCGAGCTGTCGCTCGAGGTACGGCCGGCAAGCGCTCGCCGCTCGCGGCTCGAACCGATTGGCGGGCGGGCGGCACTTGATGAGGTTGAGGACGCCGAAGTCGCCCGCCGCCAGTCCCAGGGATCGGATCGCCTCATCGAGCCGTCGCCCGGACCGTCCCACGAACGGGAGACCCGTCGCATCCTCCGCGGCCCCGGGCGCTTCCCCGACGAACACGATCCGGGGGGCGAGCCCTCCGCGGTAAACCACCGCATGGGTGCGCGAACGCCCCAGCGGGCACTTCTGGCACGTCGCGATCTCCCGGGAGAGCGCGCGCCACCGCCGACGCCATCCGGCAGGCGGTCTCGTCCGCGGTCCACCGGCGTACGTGCCCATCATCGCGGCGCGAGACGGCCGGCGGCACTTACGCGCTCGCTCGCCGGGACGCACCTTAAATAGGGGTACCCTGTGGCTCGGCCTCTCCGCCGATTATGCCGCCGCCGTCGGGCCTCAACACCGCCGGGCGACTCGCCGCCCTCCGCCAGCGGCGACGCTGGTCCGACCGGTACTACAAGCGGCGCACGCTCCACCTCAAGGAGCGCTCCGATCCGCTCGAGGGAGCTCCGCAGGCCCGCGGGATCGTGATCGAGAAGGTCGGCGTCGAGGCCAAGCAACCGAACTCCGCGATCCGCAAGTGCATCAAGGTCCAGCTGATCAAGAACGGGCGCCAGGTCACGGCGTTCGCCGTCGGCGACGGGGCGATCAACTTCATCGACGAGCACGACGAGGTCCTCGTCGAGGGCATCGGCGGCCGCATGGGGCGGTCGTACGGCGACATCCCCGGGGTGCGCTACAAGGTGATCCAGGTCAACGGCGTCTCGCTCGATGAGCTCGTACGCGGCCGCAAGGAGAAGCCGGCCCGATGAGCGGCGATCCGGTGCCGATCCCCCCGGCCGAGCCGACCGGCGAGGACGTCGGTCCTATCGTCCAGCGTCCCCAGCCAGCGGCTCCGCCCCCGTTCCCCGTGCCCCCGCTGTTCGGCAAGTACCCGTTCGAGGGGGTCGAGGTCCACGACCCCGGGCTCGTGCCGTACCTGTATCTGCACGCGGTCTACGCGCCCCACACGGAGGGGCGTCTCTCGGGGAAGCCGTTCCTCAAGACGCGCATGCACCTGGTCGAGCGGCTGGCGAACCACCTGATGAAGGGCGGCAAGTTCACCGGCAAGAAGTCGAAGGCGCTCGCGACGGTGCGCAGCGCGTTCGACGAGCTCGCGAAGCGAGAGGGGGCGAACCCACTGCAGCTCCTGGTCGACGCGGTCGAGAACGCCGCGCCGCGCGAGGAGGTCACGCGGCTCCAGTTCGGCGGGATCAGCGTCCCGCGGGCGGTGGATGCCTCGCCCGCCCGGCGGCTGAACGTGGCGATTCGCAACCTCGCCCTCGGCGCGATCCAGGCCTCGCGCAAGTCCACGAAGCCGATCCACACCTGCCTCGCGGACGAGATCGCGCTGGCCGCGAAGGGCAACCTGTCGAGCTTCGCCGTGGGTCGCAAGGAAGAGGTCGAACGCGTCGCCCAGTCGGCCCGCTGAGGCCGCAAGGAGGGACAGCACCGTGACGCATATCCGGGCGGAGTTGGCGAAGGCCATCCCCGAGATGATGCACCAGGTCGACAAGATCCGCAACATCGGGATCGTCGCTCACATCCATCACGGCAAGACGACCCTCAGCGACAACCTCCTCGCCGCCGCCGGCATGATCTCGAACGAGCTCGCCGGAAAGCAGTTGCTGCTCAACTTCGACGAGCAAGAGCAGGCGCGCCTCCTCACGATCAACAACGCCGACGTCTCGATCGTCCACGAGTACGAGAAATCGAACTACCTGATCAACCTCATCGACACGCCGGGCCACGTCGACTTCGGCGGGGACGTCACGCGCGCGATGCGCGCGGTCGACGGGGCGGTCGTCGTCGTCTGCGCGGTCGAGGGCGTCATGGCACAGACCGAGACGGTGCTGCGCCAGGCGCTCCGCGAGAAGGTCAAGCCGGTCCTGTTCATCAACAAGGTCGACCGAGCGATCAAGGAGCTCCAGCTGACGCCGGAATCACTGCAGCGGCGCTTCGCGACGATCATCTCCGAGGTCAACGAGCTGATACGGCGCATGGCCCCCGAGGAGTTCGTCGACGCCTGGAGCGTCGACCCGCGCGACGGGTCCGTCGCCTTCGGCTCCGGCTATGAGAACTGGGCGATCAGCGTGCCGTACATGCAGCGGACCGGCGTGAAGTTTCCCGACATCATCGAGTACGTCACGAGCGGCCGGTCGAAGGAGATCGCGCAGCGCGCGAAGATCAACGACGTGATCTTCGACATGGTGGTCAAGCACCTTCCCAGCCCGCGCGTCGCGCAGCAGTACCGCATCCCGAACATCTGGCGGGGCGACATCGGCTCGCCGATCGGTCAGGCGATGCTCGCGACGGATGCCGCGGGCCCGACGGCGTTCATGGTCACCGACATCACCATGGACCCGAACGCCGGCGAGATCGCGACCGGCCGGGTCTTCTCCGGCAAGCTGCAGAAGGGCATGGAGCTGCAGATCATCGGGACCAAGATCAAGAACCGGATCCAGCACGTCTCGCTCTTCATGGGCCCCGAGCGGCTGATGGTCGAGGAGGTCACGGCCGGCAACATCGGCGCGGTCATCGGCCTCACGGACGCGTTCGCGGGGACGACCACGTCGACGGCCGTGGACATGGTGCCGTTCGAGGAGATCCGGCACGTCTCGGAGCCGGTCGTCACGGTCGCGATCGAGCCCAAGCGGATGGCCGATCTGCCCAAGCTGATCGAGACGATGCGCAAGGTCGCCAAGGAGGACGCGAGCCTGCGGGTCGAGATCAACCCCGAAACGGGGGAGCACCTGCTGAGCGGGATGGGCGAGCTCCACCTCGAGATCACCCAGTACCGGATCGTCAACGACTACAAGGTCGAGATCGAGTCGTCCAAGCCGATCGTCGTCTACCGCGAGCTCGTCCAGCATCCGGGCGGCCCGTTCGAGGGCAAGTCCCCGAACAAGCACAACCGCTTCTACCTCGAGGTGGAGCCGCTCCCGATGCCGGTCGTCCAGGCGATCAAGGACGGCGAGGTCCCCCAGGGCAAGTCGTTCAAGGACGTCAAGACCCTCGTCACCAAGCTCGAGGGGCTGGGGATCCCGCGGGACGAGGGCCGGGGGATCGTCGCGGTCGAGGGGACGAACGTCCTGTTCGACGTCACGAAGGGCATCCAGTACCTCAACGAGACGATGGACCTCATCGTCGACGCGTTCAAGGAGGCGATGAACCGCGGCCCGCTCGCGAACGAGAAGGTCTACGGCCTCAAGGTCCGACTCGTCGACGCCAAGCTCCACGAGGACTCGATCCACCGCGGTCCGGCCCAGACGATCCCCGCCGCCCGGTCCGGGATGTACGGCGCGATGGTGCTCGCCGACCGGATCCTGCTCGAGCCGTTCCAGAAGGTGACGGTGAACGTCCCGCAGGAGGTGCTCGCCGGCGCGACCCGGGAGCTCCAGCGTCGCCGCGGCGAGATCCTCGACATGACGAGCGTCGGCGACCTGCAGACGATCACGGCGAAGGTCCCGGTCGCCGAGATGTTCGGCTTCGCCTCCGACATCCGCAGCGCGACCGCCGGCAAGGTGCTCTGGTCGACCGAGTCGATGGGCTTCGAGCCGGTGCCGGTCGAGCTCCAGCCCGGCGTGGTCGCGGAGATCCGCCAGCGCCGGGGGCTCAAGCCCGAACCCTACGACGCGGCCTACTACGCCGGGTGAGCCAGTTCCTACTACGAACTGTAGTAGCTACTTCCTTCCTTTCTTACTACGTACCGTAGTAGCTACGGCGGACATCACCTACTACGATCCGTAGTAGGTTACGTCCCAATACCTACTACGACGCATAGTAGGTAAGCGAACCGTTCGGCGCCGGGCGCGGGGATGGGCCGCGGTTCACGCCGTCGCGGAGGAGACGTCGAGCGTCCGCTGGGAGCGGTCCCGCGGCCCTTCGGCGGAGCGGGAGCGGATCGGCCAGGCACCCTCGTGGTCGAGGAGCCAGCGCTTCCTCCAGAGGCCCAGTCCGTAACCGGTGATCGAGCCCCCGGTGCCGATCACGCGATGGCAGGGGATCACGATCGGTATCGGATTGCGGGCCATGGCGCCGCCCACGGCCCGGGCGGACCCGCCGTAGCCGGCCCGACGGGCCAGCTCGGCGTAGGTGAGGGTCTGCCCCGCCCCGACGCCGCGCAGGGTCGCCCAGACGGTGCGGTCGAACTCGGAGGCGGTGTCCGGATCGACCTCGAGCTCGAAGCCGCGGCGGTCGCCGCGGAAGTACTCCTGGAGCTGGCGGGGCGGGCTGCCGGCGGGGAACGGCGCCTTGCGCCGGGCCGCACCGACCGGCGTACCGGTCTGGGCCACGCCGTTCTCGAGGAGGTCCACGACCCGCACGGTCGAACCGCGATAGGCGACGCGGAACGTACCGATCGGCGTGGGGACGTCCGCGAACTCGACGGAGAGGTCCACGGGCCGCGACACGCTGTCCTGCCTTATCTGCCTTCTAGTCCGCGGCGGGAGAGGTCGCGAAACGCTCCCCGCCGGCGACGGACTCGAGGCCCGTCGGCCCGATGCGGAACTCGGCCGAGGCCTCGGGCCGGCTCCGGTGCTTCACGAGGACCGCCCGCCGCCGCGCGCCGGCGAGGCGCTCGAAGCGCAGGATCGTCTTCGCCGCGTGGTTCAGGAACGATCCGCCGAGGGGCTCGAGGGTCCCCGCGCTCACGCTGCGCCAGACCTGGTTCGTGAGGACGACCGGGACCTCGGCCTGCAGGGCCGTCGCGACGAGCTCGGCGAGCTCCAGGCTGAGCGCCTGTCGCGCCTCGTCCTCGTCCGATCCCGACAGCGAGAGCCGGTAGTAGTAGGTCGCCGAGTCGACGACGATCAGGCCGACCGGACGCTGGCCCTCCCGGGTGAGCGCGCAGGCGGTCGCGATCGCCCGCCCCTGCTCGGCGAGGTCGCGCGGCGTGGACAGGAGGATGCGGTGCAGCAGTCGCTCGAGCTCGTCGCCCGCGATCGCCCGGAGCCGGTCGACGCTCACCCCCTCGGTGTCGACGTAGAAGACCCAGCGGTCCTCCCGCGCGGCCCGGACCGCGAGCTCGAGGCAGAACAGCGTCTTGCCGCTCCCGCCCTCCCCGTAGATCTCGGTAAGGCAGTCGGTCTCGAGCCCCCCGCCGAGGAGGCCGTCGATCGATCCGATCCCCGTCGGCCAGCGCTCGGTCGGCACGCGGCTCGCGAGAGGGTCGAGGCGCCTTAATGGCTCGGAGCGCGCGCCGCGCTCCCGATGCGGTAGGCTCTCCCGAGCTCGGGAGCGCGCACGGGGACGTCGGCGGACCCGAACGCTTCCGGATGCTCGGTGTGGATCGGGTAGACCGAGCGGGGCGCGACCGAGCGGACGATGTCGGCGAGCTCGGGCGCCGAGGCGTGGCCGCTCGCGTGCATCTGGTGGAACGCGAGCCCGAAGTGATCGAGCCAGTTGTGGAGCACCCGATCGTCGACGTCGTCCTCGCTGAACGGCTCGCTCATCGAGTGGACGAAGGGGGCGCCGCGCGGGGGTCGCAGGTCGATCAGCTCGGCGAAGTGCGGGAGGTCCAGCGCGAGCAGGTAGCGGCGTCCTTGGCCGCGCACTTCCTCGGCCGACAGCGCGGTCTCGAGGTACGGGCGCTCCCAGAGCGACGATCGCTGCTTCTTGCGGGCGTAGACCCGTAGACCCTCGGCGCGGCCCGGGACCGGTATCGATCCGGCCCGGAACCGGGGCGCCACCGCGCTCAGGAGATGCGCGGTGCGGGCCGAGACGACGAGCTCTCGGTCCGCGGCCAGCGCCGCGGTGTGGAGCGTGACGAGGCGGTCGACGTCGCGCGGGTAGGTGCACGCGAGCGCGAGACGCTCTTCCGACGCGAGGATCCGGTCCACGCCCTCCCGCACCCCCGCCTCGCTCAGGTTCGCGCGCGCGTCGGGGCCGGCCCGCGTGCCCTCGATGAGGAGCCCGTCGACCCGCTCCTGGGTGGCCGCCGCGACGAACGCAAGGGTATCGGCGGCCCGCGGACCGTGCGCGCGGAAGTCCCCCGTGTACGCGAGGCTTCCCTCGGAGGTGCGCACGAGGAAGCCGAAGGCGAACGGGATCGAGTGGTCGACGGGGAACGGTACGACCTCGATGCCGCCGACGCGGATCCGCTCCCCGCCGTGGAAGAGCCGCCACGGATGCTCGCCGTAGCGCATCTGGGTCGTCGACGTCTCGATCGCGTCGAGCAGCGTCTTGGTCCCCTCGCCGACGTGGACCGGGATCTCCGGATCGAGGAGGTGGAGGTAGCCGGCGTGGTCGGCGTGCGCGTGGCTGACGAACACCGCGTGCACCTCCGGCGGCCGGTAGGCGAGCTCGGCGTCGGCCAGCGCGGCCCGCGAGTACAGACCCGGCAGGGCGGGGATCAGGTCGAATTCGAGGAGGTCCTTCGCCGGGCAGGTCGATCGGGGTCGGAGGTAGTTCACGTAGAACTCCTGCGCGCGGCGCGAGAACGACGGTCCGAAGTCGAACAGGACGCGGTCCGGGCCGTCCTCGATGAGGATCTTGTTGCCACCGATCTCGCGCACGCCGCCGAGAAAGGTGACCGTCGCCCGGCCCACGCCGGGCCACGAGCGCTCGCGCCTTAGGGGTTTCGCGCTGTGCGGGGAACACCCCGGCCCGTGCCGGGGCCGGGGGATCCGATGGGATTCGTGTATACCGGTCTTCGGGTGACCGACCTCGAGCGTTCCCTGCGCTTCTACCGCGACGGGCTCGGGCTGGTCGAGCGCGGACGCGGCACGATGAGCCACGGCGGCACCTTCGTCGGCCTCGAGGATCCGTCGACCCACTTTCAGCTCGAGTTGAACGTCTATCCGCCGGACTCGCCGTACGCGTCCCCCTACTCGGTCGGGGAGGGGCTCGACCACCTCGGCGTCGAGGTCCCCGACGCCCGGGCGGTCATCGAGCGCCTGCGCGCGATGGGGGCCCGGATCGCGATCGAGCCCTGGCTCGAGCGCGACCGCTACTGGATCGGGTTCGTCGAGGACCCGGACGGGATTTGGATCGAGATCCAGAGCGCCGTGCCCGCGCCGCCTAGCGGGCCTTCAGCACCTTCTTGACGTTCGGGTGCTCCTTGGTGAAGATCTTCCCACCGCAGTTGTCGCACCGCACGCCGAAGAGGTTCGCGTCGGAGGGGAGGGCTTCCCCGCACCGGATGCAGCGGAACATGGAGACCGTTCGAGCGGGCCCGCGGGCTTAAGCCTTGCCGCCGCCGGCGTCCTTCTCCGTTCGCGTGATCGGCGGCGGCGGAGCGAAGACGTAGGCGTTCGAGGCGAAGCGCGTCCCGCACCGCCGGCACTCGAAGATGCCGCTCGCGACCCGGTGGAGCGTCGACGTCGAGCAGCGAGGGCACGGCGCGTTCCGCGATCGGTTCCGGTCGATCTCGAGCACGCGGCGGCGGATCCGGATCCCGTAGCGCGGCCCCATCCAGCCAGTCCGGCCGACCTTCTTCGTCCGCTTGCTCATGCGCCCTTCCCCGTCGCGATCGCGCGCATCCGGTCACCGTGGCGGAACGCCCGCTCGACGACCGACTTCACGTCGTCGGGGGAGAACGCACCGATCAGTCCCTTCTGCATCGCGACGATCTGTCCGGCTTCGTCGGTCGCCACCGTGATCCGACCCTGGCAGGCCCGCTCCTCGTCGAACGTCGGGTCGACGACGATCGCGTCGCCGAGCCGCACGAAGGTGCACTCGACCGGCTGGTGGCGGACTTCGAGGGGAAAATCGGCGTCGGCGATGCCGAAGCGCTGGGCCGGCACGACGGTGTGGGTGAGGGCCGTCAGCGCGGCGAGGAGCGAGGCGTCGATGAGGTTCCCGCCGTGGTCGAGGATGTGAACATCGACGTAGCAGACCCAGCTCTTCTCGCCGGGGGTGACGCACAGCCGCGTCAGGTCGATCGTCTCCGCCGCGCGGATCGCGCGATCGACGACCCGGGAGACCTCGATCGCGCCCGGCTGGGGGGGCCCGGGCTCGAAGATCGGGCTGGAGAGGGGCACGAGCTCGGCGTTCGTGGTCAGCACGCCGGCGTTCGGCGTGTCGGGGAACGGTTTGCCCGGCTCCAGCTTGATGCCCGCGACGGCCGTGGTGTCGCCGATGCGGACGAGCCCCGAGCCGTCCGCGGTCACCACGAAGCCCGGCTCGACCGAGATCGGCCGGTACTCGTCGGCGCCCCGGCCGTCGAGGCGCTTGCCGCTCCCGGCGAGCTCGAGGATGTGCGTCGTCAGGATCTCGGCCGTGACCTCTTCGCTCATGCCGCCGTCTCCGTCGGCGCGCTCGCGTAGCGCTCGCGCAACGCCTGCTTCATGAGGTCGTGGAGGTGGCGGCAGCCGGCGACGCCGAGATCGAGCGCCTGGGCGAGTTCCTCGCGCGTCAGGTGGCCCTCCATCTGGAGGAGCACGAGCCGGCCGGACTGCGGGACGATCGCCATCGGAAGGTCCGCCTCGCCGAAGTTGTCCTCTTCCTTCTTGAGGTCGAGGACGATCGCGCCGCCGGCCTTGCCGACGGCGACCGCGGGCAGGAGGTCGACCATCGGGATGCCCGCGTCCGCGAGCGCGACCGAGGCGGCGACGATCCCCGCGCACCGGGTGCCGGCGTTGGCCTGCAGTACCTCGATATAGACGTCGATGCTCGTGCGGGGGAATTCCTCGACGAACACCACGCTCTCGAGCGCCTCCGCGATCACCTTGCTGATCTCCTGGGATCGGCGGTCGAGGCCGGGCCGCTTGCGCTCGTCGACGCTGAAGGCGGCCATGTTGTACTTGCACTGGATGACGGCCTTCGTGTTCTGCTGGAGGTGGCGAGGGTGCACCTCCCGCGGCCCGTAGACCGCGGCCATCACCTTGTTCGCTCCCCACTCCACGAACGCCGAACCGTCGGCGTGATGGAGCGCCCCCGCCCGGATCCGGATCGCGCGCAGCTCGTCGACGCGTCGCCCGTCGATCCGGAGCCCCTCGGGGCTCAGCAGCACCGGCACCTCCTTGGCTCCCACACTTCCCATCGTTGATACCTCCTGGAACGTCACTCGGTCTCGGTGCCCTCCGAGGGCTCCGGGTCGAGATCGAGGTCGGGGTCCCGATCCTCGGGCGGACTCGAGCGGAACGGGGGCTCGGGAGCGTCCCGCCGCGCGCTCTCGGAGAGCGGGTCGTGCGGGCCCTCCTCGGCCGTGGGCCCGGTCGAGCGCAGGTAGCTATCGACCCGCTCGGTCAGCCCGCTGCGGTGGCCCTCTTCGTCGATCATGCGGAGCACGTCGCGGACCCGCTCGATCGCGGCGGGATCGCCGTCGACCCAGATCCGGCCGTTCTCCCCGACGACCATCTTCGCGCCGGTCCGCTGGAGGATCGTCTGGATCATCGAGCCGCCCCGCCCGACGACCCGGGGGACGCGGGCCGGCGAGATGCTGACGATCGTGCCGCCCTCGAGCTTGCCGAGTCCCTCGCCGTTCATCGTGACGCCGATGCGCCCGGTCGCGTCCAGGTTCTCCACCTGCACCACGACCGCGTCCCCGACCCGCAGGAACTGCTCGGTCTCGCCGACCTCGATCTTCCACGGTGTCCCGGTCATGTGCAGCGGCGCCCAGCGCGGCGCGCCGATGTCGAGCAGCCAGAAGGTGCCCTGCACGTCCGTGACGGTTCCGAGGACGACATCGGTCGGCTTCGGGATGTAGCGCCCCGACAGTGGGATCACCCGGACGAACGGCGGTCGCGGCGACAACAGGCCCAGGACGCTCGCGTAGACGCGTCCGCCGACGCGGTAGGTTCCCGGACCGGGCTTGAGGCCGCGGCTCGGGAGCTCCTCCCCGGGTAGAACTAGAGTACGGCCCCCCGCGACCGGCGGGGCCGAGCCCTCGCGGCCGTGCCGGCGGGGGCCGGGACGATGACCTCGAGCCATTGTACGTGCTGCACCGGGCCGCGCGACGGAGGTGGCCTATTTAACTAACGCGGTCTCGGCGGCGCCGCGCGTGCGCGCGTTGAGCCTCTCGTAGAGCTCCGTCTGCACACCGGCGGGGATCTCCAGGATCCCGCTCCACGAGCCGTCGCCCAGCCACTGCTCGTCGAGCAGCCGGCCGAGCCCCTTCAGGTCGCCGATCACCCGCGGGTAGTGCTGCGCGGGGAGCTTCACGCGGACCTTCACGACGTCCAGGCGGATCGGCAACAGCGGGCGGAGTTTCGCGAGGACCTCCTGCACCTGCGCATCGACGGGCCGGAACGGGTCGACGTGGACCTTCGCCTCGACCATCGCGGCCTCGATCCGCGCGCTCGGGTGCGGGGCGCCGGTCTGCGGGTTCATGGCGTTGCGGGCGATGGTCGCGACGATCTGCCGCCGCTTCGCCTCCTGCAGGCGGTGCCGCTGCTCCGTGGTGATCTGGACCTCGCCCTTCAGCACGATCTGCTTGGCGATCTCGGCAAGGCTCCGCGTGTGGAACGTCCGCTCCAGGTGCTCCTCGGAGATCTTGTCGCCCTTCTTCGCGTCCTTGAAGACCTGGTCGAGGGCCAGCTTGTCGGCGAGATCGACAACCTTGCCGTCCTTGATCGCCTGGACGGCCTCGGGGTCGACGAGGACCTCGAAGCGCGAGCCGCCGGTCTCCCAGCGGGCGATCACCGCATCCTCGACCTTGACCATCGGCGCCTCTCCCGGCGCGCCGCCCGACTAGGACTTCGCGCCCTTGCCGGCGGAGCCGGTGCCGGGGAGCCGCGCGACGTACTTCTGGATGTCGTCCGTGGCCAGGCGGACCATCCCCCGGGCGGGCTCGACCGTGCAGACCTCGACCTGGGCGAGGCTCCCGCCCTCGTCGAGCCCTGCTCGCAGGCCCTCGAGCGCGAGCAGGATCGCACCGTCGCGGTCCAGGCCCGCGCGGTACTTCTGCTCGAAGAGGTCCATGACCGGCCCCTTGTTGCCGCCGGTGCTCGCCGCACGGAAGCTCGTCAGCGAGCCGGACGGCTCCGTCTCGAACAGGTGGATTCCCGTGTCGTCGTAACCGCCGACCAACAGGGCCGTGCCGAACGGTCGGACCCCACCGAACTGGGTGTACTGCTGCTTGTAGTCGCAGATGCGCCGAACGAGGAGCTCGACCGCCATCGATTCCGCGTAGGTCACGCGGTTCACCTGGGCGACCAGCCGCGCGTAATCGACCAGCACCCGCGCATCCGCGACCAGGCCGGCGGTCGCGCAGGCGACGTGCTCGTCGATCTCGTGGATCTTCTCCAGGCTCGCGGCCTCGGCCAGCTTCGGGTTCGGTATCCGCCGGTCGGCGATCAGGACCACCCCATCGGCATAGACGACGCCGGCGGTCGTCGCGCCGCGGCGGACCGCCTCGCGCGCATACTCGACCTGGAACAGTCGACCGTCGGGAGAGAAGACCGTGATCGCCCGGTCGTAGGCCATCTGGCCGGGTTGCATCTCCATCGGTGCGCCTCGCGGCGGGCACTCGGGTCCCCTTTATAACGGGGCCCCGGGCAGTAACGCGGCCGATAGCCGGTTACGCCTCGTCGCTCGGGCGTCGGCGTGCCGGTCGCGCCGCGTCGACAAGGGTAAGAGCGCCGCGTGGCCGTACCGGCCGTGACGGAGCCGGAGCCCGCGCCCCCCGATCGGAGTCGAGGGTCCTCGCGGCTCGCGCGCGAAGGCTCCTCCTACCTCCGCGCCGCCGCCGAGCAGCCGATCGACTGGTATCCGTGGGGCCCTGAGCCCTTCGAGCTCGCGCGGCGCACCGGTCGTCCGATCCTCCTCGACATCGGAGCCTCCTGGTGCCACTGGTGCCACGTGATGGACGAAGGTACCTACTCCGACCCCGAGGTCGCGCGCCTGCTCTCCACGCACTTCGTCGCCGTGAAGGTCGACCGCGATCAGCACCCGGAGGTCGATCGGCGCTACCAGCGCCAGGTCGGAGCCCTGACGGGTGAGGGCGGTTGGCCGCTCACCGGCTTCCTCACGCACGACGGGGAAGTGTTCCTCGGCGGGACCTACTTCCCGCCGACCGACGGCCACGGGCGCCCGGGCTTCCGACGGGTCCTGAAGGAGGTCGCGCGCCTCTGGCAGGAGGAGCCCGAGCGGATCCGCGAGAACGCCGAGGGGATCCGGGGCGCGCTCGAGCGGATGCGCGCCCGGCGCGCGCCCCGCGAGGTCGCGCTCGTCGAGTTCATCGGCGCGGTACGAGCGGATCTGCTGTCGTCGTACGACCCGGTCCACGGCGGCTTCGGGGGTGCCCCGAAGTTCCCGCATCCGACCGGAGTCTCCCTACTGCTCTGGGATGCGTTCGCGAACGGCGTGGCCGCCAGCGCCGACCGGGCCCGCGACACGCTCGTGCGCATGGCGGAGGGCGGCGTCTACGACCAGATCGGCGGAGGATTCCACCGCTACTCGGTCGACGAGGGATGGCACATCCCGCACTTCGAGAAGATGGCGGTCGACAACGCGGCCCTCCTCGGCGCCTACGTCGAGGGGGCGCAACGCTTCGCCGAACCTCGGCTCGAGCAGACGGTCGGTGGGATCCTCGGCTGGGTCCGCGGCGTCCTCGCGGACCCCGCGGGCGGCTTCGGCGCCAGTCAAGATGCCGACAATGCCCCGGGCGACGATGGGGACTACTTCACATGGAGCCGCGCAGAGCTGAAGGAAGCGCTCGCGGGGGACGAACTGCGCTTCGCCACCCGGCTGTTCGGGATCGGCACCGACGGCCGGATGCCCCACGACCCCGAGCGCAACGTCCTCTTCCGCGCGATCCCCACCGCCGAAGCCGCGAGTGGGCTCACGCTTTCCGGTCCCGCGGAGGCGGTGCTCGCGCGGGTCATCGAGCGCCTGGCCGCGCGGCGGGCGCTCCGGCCGACGCCCTCCGTGGACCGCGCCCTGTACGCCGACCTCAACGGTCGGTTCATCGGCGCCCTCGCCCGGGCCGGGTCGCTCGCGAGCGACCCCACGGTGCTCGCGGACGCCCGGCGCGCCGCGGACCGCTTCCTGCGCGAGGCGGTGCGTCCGGGCGAGGGCGCCGCCCACCGGCTCGACCCGTCCGGCCCGAGCGGCTGGGGTCTGCTCGAGGACCAGGTCGCGGTGGCGGGCGGGCTCGTCGAGCTCGCGGGAGCGACGGTCGACCCGCGCTACGTCGCACCGGCGATCGCCCTTCTCGAGCTCGTCGACCGGGAGTTCCGCGGCGAGGACGGGCTCCTGCGCGACATCGCCCCCCGTCTCTACGACGGCGCGGAGATGCCGTCGCTCGCCGTCCCGAGCTACCCGCTCGAGGACAGCCCCCACCTGGCCGCGAACGCCGCCGCCGCGCTCGCCGGCTATCGATTGTCCTCGCTGGTCCACGACGAGCGCTGGCGCGCGACGGCCGATGCGCTCCTTCCGCCGATCGCCACGCGGATCGCCGGGGCCGGCCTGTTCGCGGCCGGCTCGGCGCTCGCCGCCGGCCTCTCGATGACGGAGCCGGCGACGGTCGTCATCGAGGGCGAGGGCGCCGCCGCGGATCGACTGGTGACGGCCGCGCGCCGGGCCTGGCACCCGAACGTCTGGGTCTTCCGCGGGACCCCGCCCGAGCCGTTCTCGCTGCCCGAGGCGCTCCGCGTCGCCGAACGGCCGAAGGAAGCCCGGGCGCTCGTCTGCTTCGGATCCGCGTGCGCGCCCCCGATCACGGAGCCCTCCGAGATCGCGCCGCGGCTCGCGCGGGGACGGGCGAGCGGGTGAGGACGGGGCCGAGGTCGGTCCCGTCGAGCAGATAGGCGCGGGCCCGGCCGAGGGACAGGAACCGGCCGACCAGGAACGAGCGGCCCCGCGCCGGCCGCTCCCGGTTCAGCGCTTCGAGCCCGGCGAGCGGATTGAAGGCGGGCACCACGACGATCTCCTGCGCACGGATCTCCGCGTGTCGTCGCCCTCTCCGGTTCCCGCGCGGTGGCGGGTCCCGCTCCACGCGCACCCAGCACGGACGCTTCCCGAGGGGGTGCTCCGGCGTGGGTGCCAGTCGGAACCCGGGATGGAGGTGGCCCGTCACGAGCCGAGCGCAGGCCAGGACCTCGTTCGAGGGCCAGCGGTGGCCGTGGAAGACGCCGGTGCCGGCCCGCACCGTTCCCGTCGGACCATGCACCTCGACCTCGCGCGGTAGATGGGGGACGAGTCCGACGTCGTGGTTGCCCAGGATCACCCCGACCGCGGCGCTCGCCCCGAGGAGCCGGGCGAAGAAGTCGAAGAGGACCGGCCGCAGGGTGCGCGGCACCCCGACGATCGGGTGCTTTACGTCGCCGGCGACGAGCAATCGTTCCGCCCGGGAATGGTCGAGAAGGCCGAGGAGCCGGTCCGCGAGCTCATCGGCGGACCCCCCCGGGGGACCGCCGGGCCGCTCCGCCGTGCCCCCGAGGCCGAGGTGAAGGTCGGCGACCACGAGCGTCGGCCCACCGTCGTGGGGCCCGCCCAGGAGCAGGGCGGGGGCGTCCGGCACCGGTCGCGCGGGGCCGTCGACGGTGGGAGCCCGGCGGTTCGCGCGCGCCACGGCCCGGACCCCCGACCCCCGAGGACGTGCAGCGGGTCCGCTCTTATAGACGGCCCAGATGGATATCTCGAGGTTCGTCGATGCCCCGGTCCCGAGAGCGCTGGATCGAACAGGTCCGCGAGACGCTCGAGCGGGCCGGCTTCTACGTGTCCGACACGCACGGGGTCCGGCCGTCGAGCTTCGATCTCGCCGCCCGCCGCGACGCCACGCTCCTGCTCGTCAAGGTGCTCAAGAACATCGACGCGCTCGATGGCGAAGAGGCCACCCGGCTGCTCGAGCTCGGTCGCCTGTTCCCGGCGATCGTGCTCGTGGTCGGCCAGGCGTCCGGCACCTCGGAGCTCGACGCCGGCGTCGTCTACACCCGCTATGGGGTCCCGATCATCAGCCAGTCGACCCTCCAGGAGTACCTCGACAAGGCGCTCCCGCCCTTCCTGTACGCGAGCCCCGGCGGAACGTTCGCCCGGGTCGATGGCGAGCGGCTAAGGTGGCTGCGCCTGCACCGCGGGCTCTCGCTCGGCGCGCTCGCCGGCATCGCGGGTGTCTCGCGTCGGGCGATCCAGCTCTACGAGGAGGGCGCCGGCGCGGAGATCGAGGTGATCGACCGGATCGAGGGATTCCTGGGCGAGCCGATCGTCCGTCCGATCGAGCTGTTCGAGCCGAAGCGGCCGAGCGCGCGCCTGGCCGGCGGGGCGAGCGACCCCGAGGCCACGGGCGTCGCCCCGGCCCCACGGCGACCGCCGCGGACCGGCGACGCCCTGCGGGACCACGTGATCGAGCAGCTCGACGGCATGGGCCTCGAGGTCGTCGTGACGGTGCGGGCCCCGTTCGACGCCCTGGCGCGCACGCCGGAGATCCTGCTCGCGTCGACCGGCAGCCTGCGCGCCGCGCTCCACCGCGCCGAGGTGCTGCAGAGCCTCGCGCGCGTCGCGGAGGGCCACGCGATGTTCATCGTTCGCGAGGCGGTCCACCGCGCCTCGATCCAGGGCCTTCCGATCCTGTCGGTGAACGAGCTCAAGCGCCACCGCGATCCGGACGACTTCCTCGACGAGATCGCCGCGCGCGAAGGCCGGTGATCGCCGAACCGCTCGGTCCCGGTCGCGCGCTCCTCCTGGTGGGGGCCGTGCGGGGCCTCGAGTCGGAGAGCCCGCGTGTCCTCGCCGCCGTCGATGGCCACGCCCCGACCGCGGTCGGGATCGGCCTGTCGACCGAGGAGGTGGCGAGCCTGCGCCGCTACTTCGTCGCGTCGGACGCCGAGCCGGTCGTCCCGCTCACCTCCAACGAGACCGGGGAGGTCCGGGGCCTCTCCCGCTTCGGCCGCGTGCGCGTGCCGAACCCGTCGTTCATCGACCTGATCGCCTGGGCCGACGAACGCGCGCTACCGATCGAGGCGCTCGACCCGAGCGAGGACGCGAGCGCCGAGATGTTCGCCGAGCACATCGGGTACGTCGAGCTCGTCCGACGCACCGTGCGCGAGCGCTCGACCGGCCGCAATCCGCCGGCCCCTTCGAGCCCGGACGAGTTCGCGCTCGCCTGGGACCAGAGCGTGGCGGGCGGACGGGGATCCCGTGCGTTCGCGCGCTCGCGAGACGGGCATCTCGTCCGCGGGGCCCGTCGGCTCGCGCAGGGGCGGGGCCGGATCGCGGTCGTGGTGGACCGGGAGCGTTTCCCGCTCGTGCGCGAGCTCCTCACGGGCCGCGAGCCCGAGCGCCTCGGCGACCCGTAGGCCACCGCGCGACCCGTCGCTCAGTCGCCGTCGTCCCGCGCGAGGACCCGCTCGAGCGTGGTGCGCGCCAGGCGGCGGAACTCGTCGAGCGAGCCCTCGTTGACGATCATCCCGTCGGCCAGCGCGAAGGCGTTGCCGATCCCCCACTTGAGCTCCCGCCGGTCCCGGTCGTAGAAGTCCTGTAGGTCGACGTCGTCGGAGCGCTGGCGGGCGCTCAGGCGATTGTACCGGGTCTCGGGCGACGCGAAGATCCCGAGGACGAACAGGTCGCCGAAGTGGTGGCGGAAGACCGAGATCTCGCTGTCCGACCGGCAGCCGTCGACGAGCATCCGGGTCTCGGTCAGCTTCGGGAGGGCCCGCTGCGCCCAGACCCCGGGGCCGTGCTTGTCGCGCTCCTCCGAGGCGACCCGGCCGACGTTGGCGTTCGTGAGCCCGAGCCCGCGGCGCCGGGTCTCGTCGCGCACGAGGTCGCCCATCTTCAGGGTCGCGAGCCCCATGCCACGCGCGACCTCGATCAGCTCGTCCTTGCCCGAGCCGGGCATGCCGACCGTGACGATCAGTTTCATGGCGCGCGGGAGCCGGCGTCGGCCGGGGGCGGAGGCGGCGGCGCACCGCCCAGGTTCCCGGCGACGTCCTTCTCGGTGACCAGCTGGAGCCGGTCGGCGCGCTGTCGGTACGCGAGCGCCTCCTGCTCCTGGAGCCGGGCGCTCTCCAGGTACCGGTCCACCTTGACCTTGAGTTCGGCGGTCTTCTGCGTCTTCTGCGCGGCCTTGAGCTCGAGGGCCCGCGCCTTGTGCTGGCGGTCGACGACCTTCTGCTGCAGCTTGCGGACCCGGTAGTGGAGGTTGGTGACGTCGGAGCCGACGGGCGCCCCGCCGGCGCGGCTCGTGCCGGCCTCGATGTCCCGTTCGTGCTGCTTCATCTGCTGCTCGATCTCGGGGATCTCGGCGAGCACGCGCTGGGCCTTCTCCCGCAGCACTGTCGACTGGTGGCGGAGCCGCTCGATCTTGGTGTTGATCCGCGAGGCGCGCTGCTGGAAGCGCGCGGCGAGCCGGTCGTGGTGGGCGGAGCGCTCGCGCAGCTTGGTGATGTCCGCGTAGCCCTGGCCCAGCCAGCGCGACTGGCGATGCTGGAGCGGCGTCAACCCGCTCGTGGGCGGTGGGGCGCCTCCGCCGGCGGCCATCGATGGGGAACTACGTCGGAGCGAGGTATATCCGTTGTTCGGTCAAACCGAACGACGCACGGTGGCCGGTCACGCGCGAGGCGGGCGCGGCGGCAGGATCGCCGGCCGGATCCGCGCGGCGAGCTCGCCGACCGGCAGGCGCTCCTGTGCCTTCGAATCTCGGTCGCGCAGCGTGACCGTGTCCCGGTCGGGACCGTCGGCGACCGTCCGGCCGTCCACCGTCACGCAGAACGGCGTGCCGGCCTCGTCCATCCGGGCGTAGCGCCGGCCGATCGCCCCCGCATCATCGTATCCGCTCGCGATGCCGGCTGCGGCGAGCCCGTCGGCGACGCGGAGCGCGTAGGCGGCGTGCTCCTTTTCCATCAGGGGAAAGACGCCGGCGGCGAGCGGCGCAAGGTACGGCGGCAGGTGCCAGACCGTCCGCTCGCCCTCCCGCGCCAGGTGGACGTCGGCGAGCGCCCAGACGTTGCGGTCGACCCCGAAGGTGAGCTCGAGGACGTGCGGGAGCACCTTGGCGCCTCCGTGGAGCGTCACGGAGAGGTCGCGGCCCGAGCCCTGCCCGTGCCGGGAGAGATCGTAGTCGCCCCGGTAGTGGACGGCGCCGAGCTCCTTGAAGCCGCCCAGGCTCTCCAGCTGGACCTCGACGTCGAACTGGATCCGGTTGTAGAACGCCCGTTCGCTGTCGGATTTCTCGAACAGGCGGATCCTCTCGGGGGGCACGCGCAGCACGTCGCGGAAGAAGCGGAACGTGTGGACGAGGTGGTAGACGTAGAACTCGGGCAGGCCCCCCGGGCCCGCGAGCTCGCCGGCGGCGACCCACTCCGGCGTTTCCTCCCCGGCCGTGCGTCGCGCGACCCGCAGGAGCGGGAGCCGCTCGTCCCGGACCCGCTCGAAGGGCAGGGGGAAGTGGGCGGGGTCGAAGAAGATCTGGAGCTCTGCCTGCGTGAACGCCCTCATCCGGAACAGGACCTGCCGCGGCGCGATCTCGTTGCGGTAGGCCTTCCCGACGACCGCGATCCCGAGCGGGAGGGCCCGGCGGCCGACGTCCCACATCCGGGCGAACGCGAGATAGCTGCTCTGGGCGGTCTCGGGCCGCAGGTAGGCCCGCTCCTTTCCGGTGACGCCGAAGTCGACGCCGAACATCAGGTTGAACGAGCGGGGGACGCTGAGCGCGCTCGAGCCGCAGTTCGGGCACTTGAGTTCTCGGGCGTGCACGATCTCGCCGATCTCCACGGGCGAGAGCCCGTCGACGCCCTCGGGTCGCACCTTCTCTAGGATCGTCTCCGCCCGGAAGTGGGCATGGCAGTTCTCGCACGTGATCTCGGGGTCGGTGAAGTTCTCGAGATGGCCCGACGCGCGGACGACGGCCTCGGGCAGGATCTCCGCCGGCTCGATGACGTGATAGTCGTGCGAGAGCCCCGCGAACCAGGCGACCCAGGCCTCCTCCACCCGCCGCTTGAGCGCGGCACCTAGGGGCCCGTAGTCGTAGAGGCCCTGCGCGCCCCCGTAGATCTCGGCGGTGGGCCAGAGCACGCCGCGACGGCGCAGCAGCGCGAACAGTTCGTCGCTCTTCATCCGGCGCCTCCGGCGCGGACGGGCCGGGGCGCGACCGGGACGATAAGATGTTCGGTGGTGCGCGTGACGACCTGGTAGGCCGGGTCGTCGGGCGGCAGCCGCAGGACGAGGGGCCGGACCGGCGTGCCGGGCGCCACCCGTGCCGCCTCGGGTTCACCGAGCCAGCGCCACGGCTCCACGAGCGCGCTGCGCGCGAGGAACGCGGCGGAGACCGGCCGCCGTCGCAGCCGGGTCGCGACGTACGCGAACTCGAGCTCGCGCCAGATCGACGGCGCGTGGAACATCGCGTTGTCGGTGCCGAGCAGCATCGAGACCCCGAGCCGCTCCATCGCTCGCAGGTCCGGCTGGCGGCCGAACAGCGCATTCGATCGGGGGCAGACGGCGACCGCGACGCGCGCGTCGCGCACCGCTGCCAGATCGTCCGGGGTCGCATGCGCGAGATGGATAACGAGGTCCGGTCGTGGACGGAGGAAGGAGTCCGGGGCTTCGCGCCGGGCCTCGCTGGCGTGCAGTCCGAACGGCTTACCCGCCCGCCGACACGCCCGCGCGACGGTGTCGCGCGTCGCGAGGGACTCCTCGAGCGCGCTCGAGAGCCCCACGCCGTCCCCCACCGCCAGCAGCCCCGCGAGCTCCCGCGGGTCGACGGGGCGGGCGATCGGGCGGCCGAGGATCACGACCCGCAGCCCCGACGTCCGCGCGGCCTCGCGCAGGAGCCGAACGCCCGCGACGCCCTCCTCCCGGAAGTCGACGGCCGCCGCCACCCCGTCGTGGACCATTCGCTCGAGGGCCCCGCGCAGCGCCGCGAACTTCGCGGCGCGCGTCGCCTCCGCGAGCAGCCGGAACTTGTAGCCGTGCGGTGGGCGGACGAGGGAAGCGACCGGGCCCGCTGGCGGTTCTCGTGTCGAGACCGCGTCGCCGAGGTGCGTGTGACTGTTGACCGGCGCGGGCACCACGATGCCCCGGATCCGGCGCTCCCGCCCGCGCCGCGAGTCGGTCCCGCGAGCACCGACCTCAACGACCCGGCCCTCGCGCAGCCGCACGTAGCCCGACCGGGCTCCCTCCGCGTCGAGGATCGCGCCGTCGACGAGCATCGACCGCCGCCGGAGCGGCAGGAGGGCATAACAGCGTCCCGCGTGCCCGAAGGGCTATGCGAGGCGAGGGCTAGCGCGCGGCGACAGGCTATGGCCGAGGCGCTCCGCGAGCGGCCGCGCGAGCTGCTCGTCTCGGGTCACGTCAACGTCGACCGGTTCTTCTCCCTGCCCCGGTTCCCTCCTCCGGATCGAACCGTCCCGGTGCTCCGCGAACGCGTGGTTCTCGGGGGAACGGCCGGCACGATCGCGCGCACTGCGAGCCACTACGGGGTGCGGACCGGGCTCATCGCCCGCCTCGGCGACGCGTTCCCCGAGTCGTTCCGACGCCAGCTGCGGCGCGACGGCATCGACCTGCGGGGGCTCACGTCGCTGCGAGGCGTTCCGACCCCCACGGCCTACGTCCTCGAGGAGCCCGGCGGTGCCCAACGGACGCTGATGGCCCAGGGGGCGATGGCCGACGGGATCCGGGCGCAGGGCCTTTCCTGGCCATGGATCGGGGAGTATGCCTGGGTGCACCTCACCACGGGACCGCCCGATCTCCAATTGGGGGTCGCCAGGCAAGCGCGCGCGACGGGCGTCCGCATCGCGGCCGACCCGGCGCAGGAGGTGTACTACCGCTGGGACGCGCGCCGGCTCGCCCGGCTGCTCCGCGACGCCGAGATCGTCTTCGGGAATCGAGCGGAGATCGCCCGGATCGCCGCGAAGCTCGACCTGCCCGGACCGCGCGCGCTCGCGGCGAAGGTCCCCCTCGTAGTGCGGACGGAGGGCCCGCGGGGCGCGAGCGCGTTTTCTCGCACCGGCACCGTCCACGTGCCGGCCCGACCGGTCCGGCACGTGGGCTCGGTGGTCGGGGCCGGTGATCGGTTCCGGGGCGGATTCTACGCCGCGTGGTTTGCCGGCCACGACCTCACCGGATGTCTGCGCGCCGGCGTAGGCGCTGCCGCGCGCGGCCTGGAGGAGGGTCCTTTGCGCCCGGAGCTCCGACGATGAAGATGCACGCCTTTCGCCACCTCACCTCGGTGAGGCGCGCGCGACAGCAGCTGCTCGCCGCGACCCGCCCGATCGCCCGGACCGAGCGGGTCCTCCTGACCGACGCATTCGGCCGGATCGCGGCCGAGTCGGTCCGCGCCCCCCGGCCGGTCCCGGCGTTCTCGCGCGCCACGTGGGACGGCTACGCGCTCCGGAGTGCCGACAGCCGCCGCGCCTCCCGGGACCGGCCCGTGACGCTCGCGATCGTCGGCGAGGTGTTCGCGGAGGAGGCGTTCCGGGGTACCTTGCGGCCCGGCACGTGCGTCGCGATCGCGACGGGCGGCGCGATGCCGCGCGGCGCCGACACGGTCGTGATCTTCGAGGACGTCGAACAGCGCGGCGATCGGATCCGGCTGCGCCGGCCCGTGGGTCGCGGCGAGCGCTTCTCCCAGCCGGGACATGACTTCCCGCGCGGCCGCCTGCTGGTGCACCGGGGGGCCGAGCTCACCGCGACCCGGCTCGGGACCCTTGCGGCCTGCGGGATCCCGAGGATTCGCGTCTACGCCCGCCCGGTGGTCGCGATCGTTCCCAACGGCAACGAGCTCCTCGCCCCGGGCGCCCGCGGACGCACCGGCCGCATCTACGAGAGCAACAACGCGATCCTCTCGGCGGTCGTCGCGGCGGCGGGCGGGATCGCCTGGCCCCTGCCGCCGGTCCCGGACGAGCCGGAGCGCATCGTGCGCGCCCTGCGCCGCGCGCGGCGGGGCGCGGACCTCGTGCTGGCGACCGGCGGCAGCTCCGTGGGCGAACGCGACCACCTGCCGCGGATCCTCCCCCGGTTCGGCCGAGTGCTCTTCCACGGGATCGCCGTCCGGGCCGGCAAGCCGACGCTGGCGGCACGGGCCGGTCGCACGGTGATCGTCGGCATGCCCGGCCACCCCACCTCGTCGCTCGTGAACATGTACTGGCTCGTGCTGCCGGTGATCCGCAAGCTGGGCCGTCGCCCGGGTCCGGGGTGGACGGACGGGTCCGCGATCCTGGGCAGCGACGCCGTCGCCCCGACCCCCGGGCTCGCGACGGTCGTGCCGCTCGCCTTCCGCGGCGGCCGGGCGTTCTCGACGTTCCGGGGCTCGTCGGTGATCACGAGCATGGAGGGGGCGACCGCCTACGCGATCCTGCCGCCAGGCCGCCGCGTCGTCCGGGCCGGATCGCGCCTTTCGGTCCACTTCCTCGACCCGCCGCTGGGCCCCGGACCTTCGGCCGCGAGGAACGGTTAAGCCCCGCCGACCGCTCGCCGGCCGTGGCCCGGACCCAGCTGTCGATCGCGATCCTTGCCATCGAAGGAACGAACTGCGACCAGGAGCTGGCCGTCGCCCTCGCGAACCTCGGTGCCCGACCCGAGATCGTCCAGCTCCGGCAGCTCGCCGACCGCGACGTCGCCCCGGAGGAGCGACGGCGGCTCGATGACTATGACGCGCTGTTCGTGCCCGGCGGTTTCTCCGGCGGCGATTACGTGCGCGCCGGAGCGATCCTCGCGGCGCGGGTCCGCGCCGCGATCGGCGACTCGCTCGAGGCGTTCGTGCGCTCCGGGCGGCTCGTCGGCGGCATCTGCAACGGCTTCCAGGTCGTGGTCGAGCTTGGGCTCCTCCCCGGCCGGCCCGGTGGCCGACTGGGGCCGCCCGACGCGGTCCTCATGACGAACGATTCCGGCCACTTCGAGTGCCGGCCGACGTTCGTCGCCTGGGAGGGCGGGAAGTTCCCGCCGCTCCGGGCGGTCGCGAAGGGCACGCGCTTCCTCTTCCCGTCCGCGCACGCCGAAGGAAAGCTGGTCCTCTCCGGGGACGCCGCCGCGCGGCGGCGCGAGCTCGCCGAGGCCGGGCAGATCCTCTTCCGCTGGGTCGCGCCCGATGGCACCGAGGCGAGCTATCCGTGGAACCCGAACGGCTCGGACGGCAACGTCGCGGGCCTCACGAACCCGGAGGGGAACGTCTTCGGGCTGATGCCGCACCCCGAGCGCGCGTTCTTCCGCGCGCAGGCACCGGACTGGACGAGGAACGGCGGGCCCGAGGGGGTCGGCGACGGCCATCGATTCCTCGAGGCGATCGTCCGACACGCCGAGCGCGCCCGCGCGGGCTGACGACCGCGCCGCGGCTGAGGCGCCAGAGTCCGAGGCGCTCGCCCTCGAGCCGGCGCGTCGCGACCGTCCGCACCCGGCCTCCGGCGTTCGTCCAGCGCCGTCGGATGCGAGCGAGGGCCCGCGGGTCCTGCCGCGAGGAGACCACGAGGAACGCCACGCCCCCGCGCGACAGGTGGCGGGCGAGGCCGCGGACCAGGCGCGCGGTCGTGCGGCTGCCGTCCGGGCCGCCGTCGAGCGCGAGGTTGTGCCAGCGGTCCGGGTCGCGCTGCCCGGGGGCCGTGGGCAGGTAGGGCGGGTTGGCGAGCACGCGGTCGAAGCGTCCGAGGCCCCGGGCGAGGTCGGTGCGGACCGCGGCGACCGAGAGCCCCAGCGCTCGCGCCCGATCGCGCAGCGAACGCAGCGCGTGGGGATTCAGGTCCGTCGCGACGACCCGGGCGCCGCCATGGGCCGCCCGCAACGAGGCGTCACCGGCCCCACATCCGATCTCGAGCAGCGTCGAGCCCGCGGGCACGTCAGCGAACGGCAGCAAGAGCCGGGAGTCTTCTCGGGCCGGATAGACCGGTCCCGGGTCGTCCTGGAGCGCGTGCGGCAGCCGTCTCGCCCCCGTTTCAACCCCGGAGGCGGGGATACGCTCTTATTGCATACCGCCCTAGAAGGCCCATTAACAGGGAGTTCCCGTGCCGCGTCGACTCTCCCCTCCGGTCAAGATAGGTATCACGGGCCTCCCGGGCTCGGGGAAGACGCAGACCCTGCTGCGGATCATCGAGCTCCTCGAGGAGGAGGGGGTGAAGGTCGGCGGCATGGTCACCGAGCCGATCGTCGAGAAGCAGCGTCGCGCGGGCTTCCAGATCACCAACTGGCTGACCAAGGAGCACGAGGTGTTCGCCCACGAGGGGCTCAAGTCGCGGATCCGCTCCGGGCGCTACGGGGTCAATCTCGGCGCCCTCGAGGGCCTCGGGACCCGCGCGCTCGCGGAGGCGCGGGAGGAAGCGGACGTGATCGTCATCGACGAGGTCGGCAAGATGGAGGTCGAGAGCGAGCCGTTCACCCAGAGCGTGGTCGAGACCCTCGACGCCAAGAAGTCGATTGTGATGACCCTGCACAAGAAGTCCCGCAACCCGTTGCTCCAGGATATCCGGCGGAGGGACGAATTACGCCTGCTCGAGGTCACGCCGATCAACAAGAACCTCCTCGCGTTCAAGATCGTGCACCTCATCACGGGCCGCTCCCACTGAGCCTCTCGCGCGAGGGCGGCACCGAGCTCGAGCTGCCGCCGGCGCCCCCGGGCCGTGGGCCACGGGCGCGATCACCGGTCTTCTACAACCCGGCGATGGCCGGCGACCGGGACCTCGGCGTCAGCCTGGTCCGCGCCTGGGCCGGTCTCGCCGGCGGCCGGACCGGTTGGGAGGTGACCGCCGCGACCGGCGTGCGGGGTCTGCGCCTCGTGCGCGAGAGCGCCGCGTTCGACCGGTTCCTGCTCACCGAGGCGAACCCCACCGCGGCCGAGGTCCTGCGCCGCAACGCCGGCCGCGTCGCGGGCGCGGTCGCCGCCGAGCGGGACGGGCGCGGTCTCCCGGGGGAGGCGCCCTTCGACTACGTCGACGTCGACCCATACGGCTCGCCGGTGCCGTTCCTCGGCACGGCGCTGCGCGCGGTCCGTCCGGGCGGGCTGCTGGCCGTGACCGCGACCGATATGATGGTCCTCGCCGGCGTCCAGCCCGGTGCGGCCGAGGCGCGCTACGGGGCGCGTCCGGTGCGCGGCCGCCTCGGCCCGGAAGGCGGGTTGCGCATCCTGCTCGGTTATCTCGCGCACCAGGCCCGCTCGCTCGGTCGTCGCGTGCGGCCGGTCCTCGCCTACGTGCGCGACCACCACGTCCGGGCCTACGTCGAGGTCACGGAGGGCGGGGAGGACACGCCCGGGCCGATCGCCGCGATCGTCCCGGCGTTCTGGCACGGACCCCGACTCGGCGAGCGCGGGCCGTACGGCCCGCTGTGGCTGGGGCCCCTGTTCGACGCGTCGCTCGTTCGTCGGCTCGAGGTGCCGATGGCGGCCGCCGAACCGCGTTCCACGGCCACGTTCCTCGACCGCGTGCGGGAGGAGCTCGCGGCGGACGTCCCGTTCTACTACGAGCCGAACGAGCTGTCCCGCGCGCTCGGGCTCGCATCCCCACCGTCCCGTGCCGCGCTGTTCGAGCGGCTGAGGGACCGCGGCTACCGGGCGGCGCGCACCCACGCCCGCGCCGAGGGGTTCCGCACCGACGCCCCGCGCGAGGAGGTCGAGGCGGCCGCGCGCGCGCTCGCCCCGGGCGGCCGTCGCGAGGGTCTGGCCGGCGCGTCGGTCAGTCCCAGAACGCCCGGGTCCGGGCGTAGCTCCGC
Source organism: Thermoplasmata archaeon (assembly GCA_035622275.1). NCBI lineage: Archaea > Methanobacteriati > Thermoplasmatota > Thermoplasmata > Thermoplasmata archaeon. The sequence goes on from DASPVQ010000027.1 coordinate 84,091, forward strand.
TCCGCCCGCAGGATCTCCGTGAAGAACGCGTCGTCGTCCCGGTAGAGGCGCATCAACAGCCGCCGGGCGGTCTCAGGCCCGATCCCGCGGGCCGCGAGAGCGAAGAGGGCCCGCTCGCCGTAGTGGGCCACGAGCTCCGCGCTCGTGTAGCCGGTCCGGACCAGCGCGGCGAGCTCCGGGCCGGGCGGGCGCTCGCGCCGGCGCGCGCGCCCGCCCGATCGGCCGGCCGGCTTCCACTTCGCGCGCGCGTAGCGCGAAAGGCGCTGGACCTCCTCCGGTCGCCGAGGGGAGAGGACCGCGCTGAGCGACCCGTGGCAGAGCAGGCACCGGCTGCCTCCCTCCGTCCGGTAACGGGCCGGGGTCGTCGACCGGACGAACCCGCAGCGCAGGCAGACGAGGTCGAGACGCTCGTGCTCGAGGCGCTCGCGGATCGCCTTGAGCAGCGTCGGGGGCGGCCGATCGGGGAGCGTCTTCCATCCGAGCCGCTCGAGAGGACCGTCGGTGAGCGCGCTCGGGGCGGCCGGCGTGACGGCGATCGCCCCGGAGCCGATGCGCTCGAGCACGGCTTCGGCGTGGGCGAGGTCGAAGCGGTCGTGGAGCGTCTTCTCGAGCACCTCGTCGCCCAGCGGGCTCGTCGCCGCCGCCTCGAGGAGCGGCTCGAGAGTGCGCAGGTCCCGCGGGTCGGCCGACTCGGGCAGGACGCCGAGCTTGCGGGCGACCGCGAGGAACACCCAGCGGTACTCGAGACCCGACGGGACGAGTCGCTCGATGAGGGGGCTCAGCGCCGACGGGTCGAGGCGGACGGCGTCGACGAGGGTCGCGTCGTCGGCGGCGATCGGAAGCTCGAGCACGAACCAGGTCGGCTCGACGGCCGCCACGGTGGCCCGTGCCCCGAGGCGGGCGGTGAGCAGCCCGGCGGCCGCGAGCGCGAGGGTCTCGTTCGTTCGCGTGCCGAAGCAGGCGCCGTAGACGACGAGGCGCCCCCGCGCGGTGACGGTCAGGCGCTCATCGGTCGGCAAGGTGTCGGCCGCGAGCGCGGCCGCCCGGCGGTCCGCGAGGCGCGCCCGATCGCCGGGCGGCAGGGGGTAGCGGTCGAACGCACCGTCCCGACGCAGGCGCCCGATCTCCTGCGCGACGTCGTACGGGACGGGCAGGTCCTCGCCGGCCCACCGCGGCTCGCGCCCGATCTCGTTGACCGTCTCGACCAGGAGCTCGCCGTCCCGGTACTCCACGACCTTCCAGGTGCGGCCGTGCAGGAGGAAGATCTCCTCGGGCTCGGCGAGGATCTGGGTCAGGACGAAGCGCTCGTCCAGCGTGCCGATCAGTCGCCGGGTCGCCAGGTCGCGCAGGCGGTACGTCCGCTCGTCCGGTATCAGCGACAGCGAGGCGTAGAACCGCGGCAGCGTCGCCCGCCCGGAGGTGAGACGCCCGTCCTCGGCTCGGGCGAGCTTGAGGTCGACGAGGTATCCGATCAGCCGCCGCCACTCGGTCTCGGAGAGCTCGCGGACCGGCGCGGCCCGTCGCAGCATCGCGATCAGCCGGTCCGCATCGACCGATCCCTCCGCGCGCAGGGTCGCGACGATCTGCTGCGCCGCGGCCAGACGATTGGACGTCCGCCAGGTGACCGGCTCGATCTCGCCGGCGTCGGCGCGTCGGGCGAGGACCGCGGCCTCTTCGAGATCGTCGTCGTCCAGGGAGATCACGACGCCGTGGATCGTCCCGTCCTGCCGGTGACCCGAGCGTCCCACGCGCTGGACGAGGCGACCGACCTGGTGCGGCGAGCCGAACTGGACCACGTGGTCGATCGCCCCGATGTCGATCCCGAGCTCGAGCGACGACGTGGCGACGAGCGCCCGAAGGCGGCCCTCGCGGAACGCGTGCTCGGCCTCCTCCCGGACCTCGCGCGAGAGCGAGCCGTGGTGGACGGCGATCGCGAGATCCGGCGCGAGGCGCTGCAGCCGGGCGGCGAGGCCTTCCGCCGTCGGTCGGGTATTGACGAATACGAGGGTCGTGCGGTGGGCCCGGATCTCCCCTTCGACGGCCCGAAGACCGGCGAGCAGGGTCGCGTCGGCCTTCAGTTCGCGCGCGAGTTCGGGCGCGAGCGGGGGCGCGCCGGGGTCCGGGCGTCGGGCCTCGAGCTCGAGCTCGCGGGGCTCCCGGGCCGCCCGCACCTCGATCGAGCGAGGCGCCGGCGCGAGGAACCGCGCCACCTCCTGCGGATTGCCGACGGTGGCCGACAGACCGATCCGCCGCACGGACCGGCCCGTCCAGGCGTCCAGTCGTTCGAGCGTCAGCGCGAGCTGGGCGCCCCGGTCCGAGCCGACGAGCTCGTGGATCTCGTCGACGATCACCGTGCGGACGTGGCGCAGGCCCTCGCGCAGCCGCCGCCCGACGAGCAGGATCTGCAGCGTCTCGGGGGTCGTGAGCAGGAGGTCGGGGGGCGACTTCGACTGCGCGAGCCGCGCGGCCGCGGTCGTGTCCCCGTGACGGACCGCGGCCGTGAGCCCGACCTCGCGCGCGATCGACACCAGGCGGTGCTCGAGATCGCGGTTGAGCGCCCGCAGCGGCGTGACGTAGAGGGTCGAGATCGGGGGCGACGGACTCGCGAGTCGCTGTGAGAGCAGGGGGAGGATCGCCGCCTCGGTCTTGCCGGTCCCGGTCGGCGATATCAACAGGGCGTCGTCGGCCCCCGCGAGTAGCGGCAGCGCGAGGCGCTGGATCTCCGTGTACGCACGGATCCCTCGCCGACCCATCGCGTCGGCGAGGCGGGAGTCGATCCCCGAGAGCGTAGCGGTCGCGTCGCTGGCCATGATCGCGGTCCGTTCGAGTCCGAGGGAGCGCAAAGGGGTGTCGGCGGGCTCAGGGATGGTCGCCCGGCTCGAGGTCGAGCATCCGCAGGCCCCAGCTCTCGACGAACGGTCGGCCGAACGTGCGGCCGGGGAATACCTCGATCACGATCTCCTGCAGCACTCCGACCGTCGCCCGGAGCAGGTGGCCGCCGACCAGGCGGTGATCCGGGCCGGCCACCGCGCCGTGCAGGTGGATCGAGGGGCGGCCGTCCGACTGCGCGATGGAGCCGTGGAGCGCGACGACCTCGTGGGGAACGCTCAACTCCTGCGGGCGGTACTCATGCCCGTCCCAGTAGCCGAACGCGGCGCTGCGGAACATCCCGATCCCCGAGACGATCGCGGCGGCGCCGATCTCCTCGTGACGGGCGAACGCGTCGAGCGCGTCGAACAGGTCCTGCCCGTCGTCGAGCCGCAGCATCCAGCGGGTACCGTCCCTAAGGCTCTGCACGCGGAGACCGAGCGCCCCGGACACAAACCGTTTGCCGGCGCGCGCTCGAAGGGCGCGGACGCAGGAGCCGGGCGCCCGCGCTCCGGACGGGCGACAACCGTTTTTCCGACCGCGGAATGGGCGCGGTCCTTCCATGGGAACGGTCCTCGCCCCCCGGTCGGCACTCCGGTCCGCGGACGCGCTCGTCCGACGCCTCGCGGAGGGCGGGGGCGCCCTCGTGGCGCTCTCGGGCGGGGTCGACTCGTCCCTCGTCGCCTCGCTGGCGTGGGAAGCGCTCGGCCGGAGGTCCGTCGCCGTCACCCTCGCCGGACCGGCGGTTGCCCCGCCCGAGGTCGCGCGCGCGGGTCGGGTGGCCCGATCGATCGGGATCGAGCACGTGGTGCTCTCCGTCGATCCGCTCTCCAACGCGGAGTACCGGGCGAACCCTCCGAACCGCTGCTACTTCTGTCGGTCGATCGAGACCTCCGTGCTCCGCGGGGAAGGGGAACGCCGCGAGGTGGCCCAGTACCTCGACGGGATCCAGGGGGACGACCTCGCGGTGGAGCGCCCCGGTCTCCGGGCCATGGACGCGGCGGGCTTCGACCATCCGCTGGCGTGGGCCGGCTGGGGCAAAGCGGAGGTCCGCCGCGTCGCGCGCGCCCGCGGCCTCGAGAACTGGGACGAGCCGTCGGATGCCTGCCTCGCGTCCCGGATCGCGCACGGCGAGCCGATCTCCCGGGAGCTCCTGGATCGCATCGCGGCGGGCGAGGCGTGGATCCGCGCCCGGGGGTTCCGCCGGGTGCGGGTGCGCGTGAGCGCCGGCGCGGCCCGGATCGAGGTGGATCCGTTCGACGTCCCGCGCCTGACCACCGAGCCCCTCGCCTCGCAAGTCGTGCAGGCCATCGAGGGGCTCGGCTTCGCGCCCGTCCGCATCGACCCGCTCGGCTACCCGGTCGCCGCTCGCCGGCCGGCGGCGCGATGACGCTCGAGCGCGCCCGACCGAGCCCGCCCGAGCTGCCGGGGCGCTTCGAGCTCGAGACCGACCTCGTCCCCCAGGGCGACCAGCCGAAAGCGATCGATGAGCTCGTACGACGCGTGGAGCGTGGCGAGAAGTACGTCACGCTCCTCGGCGTGACGGGCAGCGGCAAGACCTTCACGATGGCCCACGCGATCGCGCGCCTGCAGCGCCCGACGCTGGTCGTGAGCCCGAACAAGACGCTGGCGGCCCAGCTCGTGAGCGAGTTCCGCGCGCTGTTCCCCCGCAACGCCGTCGAGTACTTCGTGAGCTACTACGACTACTATCAGCCCGAGGCGTACGTCCCCCAGATCGACCTGTACGTCGAGAAGGACGCGTCGATCAACGAGGAGATCGACCGCCTTCGCCACCGCGCGACCCAGGCGCTGCTGACCCGGCGAGACGTCCTGATCGTCGCTTCGGTCAGCTGCATCTTCGGCCTCGGCTCGCCCGAGGACTACCGGGCCTCGGTGATCGAACTCGCCGTCGGGCAGAAGATCCTGCGGCAGGAGCTGTTGAGCGGCCTCGTCCGCATGAAGTACCGGCGCAACGACGTCGAGCTGAAGCGCGGGCGATTCCGGGTCCGCGGGGGCACCGTCGACGTGATGGGGGCCGGCGAGACGATCCATCGCGTGGTCCTCGACGGGAGCGCGATCGGATCGATCTCCGAGCTCGACCCCGTCACGCAGGAGGATGTCCGAGACCTCGATCGCCTCGCGATCTTCCCGGCGACCCACTTCCTGACGATCGACGAGCGGATGCGCGGGATCCTCGCGGAGATCGGGCGGGAGAAGGAGGCGCGGGTCCGAGAGCTGCGGCGCGAGGAGAAGATCGTCGAGGCCCAGCGTCTCAACGGCCGCGTCGACTACGACCTCGAGATGATCCGCGAGACCGGCTACTGCTCGGGGATCGAGAACTACGCCCGGTACTTCTCCGGTCGCCGGCCCGGCGAGCCCCCGTACACGTTGATGGATTTCTTCCCGGACGATCGCTTGGTGTTCCTGGACGAATCGCACGTCACGATCCCCCAGCTCCAGGGGATGTACAAGGGCGACCGCGCCCGCAAGGACAACCTCGTCGAGTTCGGCTGGCGCCTCCCGTCGTGCCGCGATAACCGGCCGCTCAAGTTCCCCGAGTTCCTCGAGCGCGCGCCCGAGCTCCTGTTCGTCTCCGCGACTCCGGGACCGTTCGAGCGGAAGGTCTCGAAGGGCCTCGTCGAGCAGGTCATCCGGCCGACCGGTCTGGTGGACCCGCCGGTCGAGGTCCGGCCCCTCAAGGGGCACATCGCCGACCTGATGGCCGAGCTCCGCCGGAGCGTCGAGTCCGGTGGGCGGGCGCTCGTCACCACGCTGACGAAAGCGACGTCCGAGGAGCTGTCGAACTACCTCGCCAACGCCGGCTTCCGGGTCCGGTACCTCCACTCCGAGGTCGAGACGCTCAAGCGAGTCGAGGTCCTCCGCGACCTGCGCGTCGGCCGGTTCGACGTCCTCGTCGGGATCAACCTGCTGCGAGAGGGGCTGGATCTCCCGGAGGTCAGCTTCGTGGCGATCCTGGACGCCGACAAGGAAGGGTACCTGCGCAGCGAGACGTCGATCGTGCAGACCGCGGGCCGCGCGAGCCGCAACGTCGAGGGCAAGGTCGTGCTGTACGCCGATCGCACGACCGGCTCGATGGCGCGCGCGATCGCGGAGATGACCCGCCGCCGGGAGAGCCAGCTCGCGTTCAACGCCGCGCACGGCATCGTGCCGGAGACCGTGGTCAAGGAGGTCCGATCGTTGCTCGCGCCGGAAGAGGAGGTCCCTTCCGGAGATCTGTCCGTGTCGGGCCTCGGCAAGCGCTGGAAGGACCGGATGCCGCTGCTGATCGCGAACCTGGAGGAGGAGATGCGCCTGGCCGCGGAGCGGCTCGACTTCGAGGAGGCGGCCCGGATCCGCGATCGGATCCGCTCGCTCAAGCGCGGGCCCGAGCCCGCCGCGCGCGCACATCCCGGGGCGACGGCCTGAGGCCGACCGGGCGGAGCGTCATATCCCGGGCGTACGTGGGGCGGCCGTGCCCGCGTCCCCACGAGCCCGCGCCGACCGCCATCGGGGGCTGGCGACGCTGCGGCGCCTCGGTGCGGTGAGCGACCTGTTGTTCCTCTTCGAGACCGAGGCGCATCCGATCTCCCAGCTCCGCGAGGCCGCCGAGCGCCTGGGCGTCTCGGTCCAGGCCGCCTCGCACACGTTCCGCAGCCTGCGCGGTCGCGGGCTCGTCGAGATCCGCGGGGGTCTCTACCGGCCCACGGTCCGGGGCGTCGACTGGCTGCACGGGGCGCTCGGCAGCGTTCGCGACGATCTCGCCGAGCGACTCGACCGGTTGCACATCGTGCGGACCACCCGCGCGATCGCCGCGGCACCGCTGCGGTCCGGCGAGGCGGTGGCCCTCGAGATCGTCGACGGCCGGCTGACCGCCCGGCACGGTCCGGGCCGCGGGTCCCGCGGCCGGGCGCGATCGGCCGCCCGGGCGGGCGAGATCGTGGAGGTCGGCGAGCTCGCGGGCATCGTGCCGCTGCCGCTCGGCCACCTGTGGGTCGCGGCCGTGCCGGCCGATCGCCTCGGCGATCCGTCCCTGCGCCGGGATCTCGCGCGGGCCGTCGCCGCGGCGCCACCCGGCCTGCTCTTCGCGTTCGGCCTGGAGGCGGACCACCTGCTCGCACGGGTCCTCCCGCGCCGTCCCCGCATCCGCTTCGGCGTCGCGGCCGCGATCGCCGAGGCGACCCGCCTCGGCGTCGACTGCACCCTCGTGAGCGTGGATCGCGAGCTGCCGCGGGTGTTCGAGGCGCTCCGCGGTCCGGACGTGCCGCCGCTAGAGTTCTTGCCGATCGGCGGGGCCGGCGGTCGACCGGGGCGCGTTCGCCGCCAGCGCGTCCGCCACCGCGCGTAGCGCCTCGGGCACGTCGCGCACCGTCCGAGCGCCCGCCGCGACCAGCGCGGAGCGCGCGGCCGTCGCGGCGCCGCCGATGAAATCGATCGGGCGATCCGGCGGCGGTTCGAGGAGGATCGTCGGGATGCGCGGGACGAACGGCCGGAGGTCCTCGAGGTTCGCGAGGTTGGACGGACCGACCGGGAACGGCGCGACGACGATGGCGCGGGCCTCCTCGAGCAGGGCCCGATGGCGCGCCCGCGTCGCGTCGCTGAGCGGCGCGAACGGGGCCTCGACCGCCGCCACGATCCCGAGGGCCTCTGCCGTCTCCGCGTCGGAGTCGAGCAGGTGGAGCGCGCCCGCGCTGACCCGGAAGCCCTCGTCGATCAGCGCGCGGAGGATCGGCGCGCCCGCGCCGCCGCCGCCCACGACGTGCACCGGACCGCGGCCGAGCGCCCCGGGAGCCGCCGGACCCTCGCTCACGAGCCGGCGCGGCAGGAGGTACGGGAGCCCCGTCCGCTCGTCGACCCGCAGGTCCGCATCCACGCCCCAGACGCGGGCGAGGAGCTCCTCGGACAGCACCGTTCCGGGGGGCCCGTCCGCGACCCGCCGGCCCCGGGAGAGCACGACGATCCGGTCGGCGTAGCGCGCGGCGAGGTTCAGGTCGTGGAGCGCGGCGACGACCGTGACGCCCTCGCGTCGGGCGAGCGAGCGCACCCGGCCGAGCAGGTCCAACTGGTGGGCGATGTCGAGGTGCGTGGTGGGCTCGTCGAGCAGGAGCAGCGGGGCGCCCTGGGCGAGCGCGCGCGCGAGGATTGCCCGCTGCCGCTCCCCGCCGCTGATCGACAGGAGGCCATCGTCCGCCCGGTCGGCGAGGCCGACGTCCGAGAGCGCGCGCTGGGCGAGCGCCCGGTCCGCCGCCGTGTCCCGGTCGAGGAAGTGGTGGTAGGCGTAGCGGCCGTAGAGGACGTACTGCGCGAGGGGCACGTCGTCGCGCACCGATTCGCTCTGCGGGACCCAGGCGACGCGTCGCGCCCGCTCCCGGATCGGGAGCGCATCGACGGGGGCCCCGAACAGCCGCACGCGACCGGCGTCCGGGACCTGGAAGCCGAGGATCGCGCGGAGGAGTGTCGTCTTGCCCGAGCCGTTCGGCCCGGTGAGCGCGACGAACTCGCCCCGCGCGACCTCGAGATCGACCGCGTGGAGGGCCCGGCGGCCGTCGAAGCTCACCGAGAGGTCGGCGACGTCGATCGCGCGGGCCGCCGCCATCATCCGGCCCCCATCGGGCTCGACCGTCGCTGGCGGTAGAGCAGGTACAGGAAGAACGGGACGCCGCTGAACGCGGTGAAGATGCCGATCGGCAGCAGCGAGGTCGGGAACGCGAGGTACGACGCGTCGCTGGAGGCGAGGAGGAACAGGCCGCCGAAGACGGCCGCGCCGGGAAGGACGACGCGGTAGTCGCTGCCGAAGAGGCGCCGCACGATGTGCGGCGAGACGAGGCCGACGAAACCGATGATCCCCGTGAAGGCCACGGCGGCGCCCGTGAGCAGCGCGGCGAGGAGGAGGACGCGCTGACGGACCCGAGCGGCGTCGACGCCCGCGCTCTGGGCGACGTCCGAGCCCAGCTGGAGCAGATTGAGCTCGCGACCGTGCAGGGCGAGCAGGGTCCCCAGCACGAGGACCGCACCGAGCACCAGCCCGTCGACCGGCCAGTCCGCGAGCCCGAGACTCCCGAGCAGCCAGAACGTCACCTGCTCGCTGCCGACCGGATTGTACAGCAGCACCAGCGAGAGGACCGCCGAGAGCAGGTTCGCGATCGCCACGCCGGTCAGGAGCAGCGTCTCGACCGATCCGTAGCGACCCCTCGCGACGGCAAGGACGACGAGCCCCGTGGCGCTGGCGCCGAGGAAGGCGAACAGGGGAAGGTAGAGCTCCGCGTTCGCCTCGCCGATCCGGTAGACGTACAGCACCGCCGCCCCGAGGGTGCCGCCACTCGAGATCCCCAGCAGGAACGGATCGGCCAGCGGGTTGCGGAAGACGCCCTGGAGCGCGCCTCCCGAGAGCCCGAGCGCCGCGCCGACCAGGAGCGCGAGCAGCACCTCCGGCAGGTAGAGGTCCCAGACGATGAACGTCAACCGCCCGCAGTCGGTCGGTCCGACGCCGGTGCCGGCGCACGCCGACGGGAAGAGGTAGCCGTGGCTGAGCTGGTGGAGGAGGATCTGGAAGCCGAGGCGCGGCGCGATGTCGGGTAGGCCGATCAGCGACGAGACGAGGACGAGCGCGACCCCGCCGACGGCGAGCGCGACGGCAGCCGGCCATCGCCGCCGGGCGGCGACCGCCGCCGCGCCCGTCCGTCCCGCCCCCGTCCCCCTATCCCGTCCCCGGATAAAACGCGGCCTGGAGCGCGGGGAGCCCGTCGAGGATCATCGTCGGGTCGGGCTCGGTGAGCCAGTTGGAATCCAGCCCGGTGAGGTTGCCGTTGATGACGGCGCCGAAGCTCGACCAGTCCGGTCCCGCGGCGTAGGTACTCTCGTTGAGGCCGAAGCCGACCCCGTAGACGATCAGTTGCGGGTCGTCGGTCAGCACCTGCGACGGGGAGAGCTCCGGGTAGGGCGTGGTCGCCGAAGCGCTGATGCTCGCGCCGCCCGCGACCTCGATGAGCGACGTGCCGAACGTGCCGGGCCCGAACGACCAGTAGCCGGAGGGGTCGACGGAGTAGGTGATCAGCACGGTCGGCAGGGTGAACTGGTTCGACGTGAAGTTGGTCGCGTTGTAGAGCGCGCCGGCGAGCTCGGCGTTCAGGCTGTTGGCCACCGCGCCGGCGCCGAAGATCTCCCCGACGAGGCTGTCGTCGACCAGGATGCCACTGAGCGTCGGCGGTTGCAACATCACGACCGGGATGCCCAGGTTGTCGGTGATCTGGAGGACCTCCGGGATCGAGACGATCGTGGCCGCGAGGACGAGCTGGGGGTCGAGCGCGGCCAGGGTGGACGGGGCGAACTCCGGTCCGATCTGCACGCACATCGACGACGAGAGCTGCCAGAGCTGGATCTGGTCCGGCGAGTAGTCCTCGGCGAGCCCTCCGTCCGCGGCGGCGTAGCAGTCGACGCCCACGACATGGCTGCGGAGCCCGAGGCGGTAGACGATATCCATGATGCTCGGGCCCAGCACGACGATCCGGGCCGGGTCGTAGGGGACGGTGACGCTCCGCCCGAGGTCATCGGTGAGATGCAACGAGCCGGGGGGGCCGGCCACCGTCGCCGGCCGGGTCGAGTAGTAGGCCGCGGTGGCCGCGACCGCGACGCCCGCGACCACGACGAGCAGCACTGCGACCACAGCGAGCGACGCACGACGGGGGGCCGCGACAGGGACCGGCGGATCGTTCAATGACATGAGAATCAGGACAAATACCATTTCAAATAAGGATTGCGCGCGCGACGTGTCGGACGGACGTCGTATCGGCGCGCGCCCACCGGACCACAACAAACGCTATCTTTCCCGGGCCTCCCGGGGAGATCGGAGGGAGCATAGGCTAACTTGGCAGACCAGCGGGCTCCAGTCAGGGTGACCGATCGGTCCCCTGCACACTGAACGGGTCTGCGGAGGGGCGCGTCGCGCCCCCGTGACGAGTGACTGGAGCGCGCGGAGAGACCCGCATATGGGGGTTCAAATCCCCCTGCTCCCACCTCTCCCCGCGCGCTCCGTCCACCCCGCGTGGGCCCGGTGACCCGTCGGCACCCCGGCCTTGCCGCGCGAGGGGCCGATTCAAATAATCCGGCGTCGAAGCGGCCGGCGTGCTGGAGTACACCGGCATCCGGGTGCGGGACCTCGAGCGGTCCGTCCGCTTCTACACCGACGGGCTCGGCCTGCGCCGCGGTCCGACCGGCCGGATGGCCGCGGGCGGGACGTGGCAGGAGCTGAACGACCCCGAGACCGGGGCGGTCCTCGAGCTCAACTTCTACCCGGGCGAGCCCCCGTACCGCGAGGGGGACGAGCTCGACCACCTCGGGTTCCGCGTCGACGACCTCGAGGCCGCCGTGCGACGGCTCGAGCGGCTCGGGGCGCGCGTGCGGATTCCCTCGTTCGCGGAGGGTGACACCCGCCTGGCCTTCCTGTCGGACCCGGACGGGGTCTGGATCGAGCTGTTCGAGCGCCGGGCCGACGACGTGCCCCCGACCTCGCGGGGCGGGGGCTAGCCGGTGCCCGTGTCGCTGGACCGAGCTAAATAAGGGGAAGGGGCCGCCTCGTAGCCTCGGCCGATCGTGGAACCCCCGACCCCGCCGACGGGCACCCCCGCCACGAAGGCGGTGGTGCCGAAGCAGGCGCTCTCGCTGACGCTGAGCTCGGGCGCGGTCTTCGCGGCGAGCCTGGCAATCCAGCTGCTCGGGGTCGCCGCCAGCTACTTCCTCTACCACCGGATCGGCAACGTCTCGACCGAGGGGGCCGCGCTCCTCGGCACGGTCCAGCTGTTCCTGCTGATCGGCTCGTCGATCAACGGCGTCGGCGACCTGAGGCTCGGCACGGCGTACACCTACTACCTCGCGCGCGGCAAGCCCGCGACCGACAACACGACGGCCTACCTCTTGGTCCGGATGATGATGGTCGGGCTCGTCGGCCTCATCCTGTTCGTCGTCGCTCCGCTGAGCGTCGACGGCCGGCAGCTCGCCGCGGGCAACATCGAGTGGACGTCGCTCGGCGTCTTCCTCGCGCTGCCGGTCCTGTGGTCGTTCTCGACGGTCTACAACCAGCTGTTCATCGGCGAGGGGAACTCGCTCAAGGCCCAGTATCCCAGTCTGATCGAGGCGCTGGCCCGCCTGCCCGCGCTCATCTACGTCGCCTACTACGACCCGACGATCCAGGGCCTCACGATCGCCTACGTCGTCGGCGCCACCGCCTCGACGCTCTTCTCGCTGCCCGCGATCCTGCGGCGCGCCCGCCGCTTCCGCGCGTTCGAGGCGTCGCGCCTGTTCCGGTTCGCCTGGCCGCTGATGGGCAGCCTCATGCTCAACTACCTCGTCACGAACATGATCCCGTTCATCGTCGAGTTCTCCGGCGGGCCAGCCCAGCTCAACGCGTTCCTGCTCGCGAACGGCTTCCGGATCCTGGTGCTCTCGCTGCCGGCCGCGGTGACGACCCCCCTGTTCCCCTACATCGCCGGGCTGCACAAGCAGGAGGAGTACGAGGCGGTCCGTCGCGGTACCTGGCAGGCGTTACGGTACACCTCGCTGCTCCTCGTCCCGGGCGTCGTCGCGCTGGTGACCTACCGCAGCAACTTCCTGGTCGTGCTCGGCGGCAGTCGCTACGTCGCCTCCGCCTCCATCCCGCTCGCGATCCTCGTCGTGGGGGCGATCCCGCTCGCGCTCAGCCAGATCATGCAGTCGTCGATCAACGCCATCGGCCGCCAGCGTCTCGAGCTCTACATCACGAGCACCCAGGTCGCGGTCCTGTTCGCGGCCGCGTTCCTCCTCCTGCCGCCGTACGGGCTCCTGCCCGCGGGCGACGTGCTGGTCTCGGCGTCGATCGCCGTCCTCCTTTCCTCCTGCGCGGCGATCGCGCTCAACACCTACTTCCTCGAGACCCTGATCGCCGTGCGGATCCAGGTGCGTTCGGTGATCGCAATCAGCGTCGGCGCGGCGCTGAGCTTCGGCGTGATCTCTCGCTTCAACAAGCCGGGGTTCCTTCCGGCCACGACCGGTTACGAGCTCGCCGGCGTGATCGTCCTGTGCTTCGCGGTGTACTTCGTCGTCCTCGCGCTCTTTGGCGAGCTGACGAAGCAGGACGTGCACCTGATCGGTCGGTCGATCGGTCTGCCGGAGTCGTGGTGCCGCGCGATCGCCCGCCTGTGCTGGCGCAGCACGTCGGCGGAGCTCGCGCCGGTCCGACCGGAGCAGGCCCGCGGCCTGCGCCAGCCCGAGCTCCCCGAGACGTTCGTCGGCACGCGGGAGATGCCCGACATCGGCGCCCCGCTGCCGGCGACACCCCCCGAGGAGGACCGCAAGGGTCCCTAGGCGCGGGGCGAGCCCCCCGCTCCGTGTCACCGCGTGCGCTACGGCCGAACTCCGAGGGCGCGGCCCCCGAAGACACGGTGGTTGTCGCTGCCCCGGCTTCGCAGAGCTTAAGCCAAGGTGCGGGCTCGTTCGGTCGAGGTCAGTTCCATGATCCACGTCGAGATCCGTCCCGCGGCGGTCGATCAAGTCAAGACCCTGATCCGGGGCCAGAAGCCCGAGATCGGGGTCCGGGTCTACGCCCAGCCGGGCGGAGGCGGCTGCTGCGGCGGCGGCAGCGCGGTGCAGTTCGGGCTCGCGTTCGCCAAGCCCCGGGCCGACGACGAGGTCGTCCGCGCGGACGGCTTCCAGCTCCTCATCGATCCGACGAGCACCCAGTTCGTCGACGGCGCGGTCATCGACTACGTCGAGGACCTCAACCAGTCCGGCTTCAAGATCACCAACCCGACCCTCCCCGAGCCGGATGCCGCCGGCCGGGCGGGGGGATGCGGGTCCTGCGGCAGCAACTCCTCGAACGGCGGCGGCTGCGGCTGCGGGCACTAGCGGACGGGGTTCGACGAGGGCGTCGGCTGGATCGCATCGCCCGGGCCCGGGCCCTCCCGCGCCGGCGCGTCGCGCCCCGGGCGCCCGCGCGCGAGGCGGGGCCCGCGCCGACGGGGGCCCGGCGTGAGCGAGCTCGCGCTGCGGAGCATCGACCTGCGCAAGACCTACCGCTCGCGCGGGGCCCCTCCGGTGGCCGCGCTCGTCGGGGTGTCCATGGAGGTGCGCCGGGGCGAGCGCGTGGCGCTGCTCGGCCGCAACGGCGCGGGGAAGACCACGTTCCTGAAGATCGCCTCGACCTTGCTGCGCCCGACCTCTGGATCGGTCGAGATCTTTGGCCTCGACGCTGTGCGAACGCCCGACCGCGCGCGCCCGTACATCGCGGTCGTCCCGCAGGAAGGCAAGCCGTTCTCCCACCTCTCCCCGCGCGAGCAGGTGTACACGTACCTGCGGGCGCGGGGGATCTCCCGCGAGACCGCGAAGGCCCGCACCGAGGAGGCGCTGAGCCGCATGGGACTCCAGGAGATCGCCGATCGTCTCTCCGTGACGCTCAGCGGTGGGCAGCGCCAGCGCACGATGGTCGCGACGGTCATCGCCACGGAGGCGCCGCTCCTGTTCCTGGACGAGCCCACGATCGGCATGGACCCGTTCGCGCGCCGCGAGGTGTGGGCTTCGCTGCGGGAACTCACGCAGAAGGGCTCGACGATCCTGCTGACGACCCACTACCTGGACGAGGCCGAGGTCCTGAGCCAGCGCCTCTACATCGTCGAGCGGGGCTCGGTCCTCGTGAGCGGGACCGCAGAGGACCTCAAGCGCTCGGTCGGCGGCACCCTACGGGTGTCGATGCCGAGCGGGGCGGGCCAGCTCGAGGCGTTCCGCTCCTTCGGGGAGTGCACGGCGGACGGGAGCGCGCTCACCGTCATCGTGCTGCCGCACCGGCTGGGCGAGCTGATGGACCTCGCCGTCGAGCGCGGTCTCACGGCCACGGTCGGCCCCGTGACGCTCGAGGAGGCGTTCCTGAAGGCCGTGGGACGGTCGATCGATGAGGACTGAGCCGGCTGCGACGGCCGCCCGGGCGTTCCGGGGGACGGCGGCGTTCCTCTGGGCCGAGGTGCTCCAGCAGCAGAACGAGCGCCTGGCGATGGCGACCTCGATGGTCGTCCAGTCGGTGATCCTCGTCTTCGTCTACATCCTCGACCCGTCGCTGCTCGGGGTCGCCTTCGTGGGCGCGATCCTCTTCTCGACGTTCGTGATGGGCCAGCGGGTCCTCAACGAGGCCGCCTACCTGAGGATCGACCACAAGGCGAACGACCTGTACCTCGCCGGGCCGATGACCCCCGAGGCGTACTTCCTCGGCATGTCGGTCGGCATCCTGATCGTCTACCTGCCGCCGGTCGTCCTGCTCGGCGTGCTCGCCACCCTCATCGTCCCGCTCTCGGTCGCGACCGGCCTTCTGCTGCTCGGCCTCTCGGGCGTCGTCTGGCTCGCGGCGGCGTCGATCGGCTACATCTTCTCGACGTTCTTCCGGGACAACCGGGCGATCTGGGCGTACTCGAGCCTGTTCTTCAACATCTTCGGGGTCCTCGCACCGGTCTTCTATCCGCTCGGCTACTTCCCGGCCGCCCTCCGCCCGTTGGTGCTCCTGATGCCGCCGAGCGCGGCCGCGGCGCTGATGCAGTCGGTGCTCGGGGTGACCCAGCTGCCGCCGCTCGAGGTGGCCCTGGCCGCCGGCGGCCTCGTGGTCGAGGCGCTCGCGCTGTTCGCCGTCGCGGTCTACTGGGCCCGGCGGACCGTGCGGGGGGAGTAGATGGCGACCGTCGAGGGCCGCCTGCCCGACGTCCCGACCGAGGGCCGCGCGCTCCCCGCCTTCGGGATCGTGGGCTGGCGGTGGATCTCGCGGAACCCGGCGGTAGCGATCACCCCGGTGCTCCTGCCGTTCATCTTTCTGTACTTCCTCTCGCTGATCTCGCCGCCGTCGCTCCTGCCGCTCGAGATCGTCGGGGCGATGCTGTTCACGATGCAGAACATCGGCTCCTGGACGCTCGGCGACAGCGCGTTCTGGCGGATCGAGAGCTCGCTGCAGGACCTGTTCGTCGCGAGCCCGTTGAGCCGGGTCCGCTACCTGTTCGGGATCGCGTTCTCGAACCTGATCGCGATGCTGCCCGCGCTCGCGATCCTGACGGCGCTGCTCGCCTGGGTCGGCGGCGCGCGGGGGGTGCCCCTGACGCCGTTCGGCGCCCTCGCCCTCTTCGTGGCCCTCTTCACGTTGTGGGTCCTCTTCTCGTCGGTCGGCATCGCGATCTCGAGCCGGATCCACACCCAGCGGGAGATCTGGCCGGTGGGCAATCTCACGTTCACGATCCTCGGGATGCTGTCGCCGCTGTACTACCCGCTAGCGGCCCTCCCGCCGCTGTGGCAGGACGTGGCTCGGTTCCTGCCGACCACCTACGCCGCGCTGCTCGTCCAGGGGGCGCTCGGGATCACGCCCGCGACGCCGACCGAGCTGGCGCTCTACGCCGGGCTGCTCGCGGCGAGCGCGATCGTCGGGCTCACGATCACCCTGCGACTCTACCGGTGGGGCGAAGGGTGAGCCGGCGGCCCTCCGGGGGGCCCGTCCGCTGCGCCCCATCCGCCTCCGGTCGCGAAACGTTCAAGCGGGGGACCGCCATGGTACACGCGGTGCGCTCACCGACCCTGGATCGTTCCGTATTCCGCCCCGGCCCCTCGGCCGCGGGGCCGGTCGGTCGGCGCGATCGATGCTGGCGTTCCTCCCGCTCGGGAGGCCCGTAGGAGAGCCAAGCGATGGGCAACGACGAGTTCGACGAGATTCTGAGCGCGCTCGACCGCGAGACGGCCCGGATCCGCGTGCGCGCGGAGCCCCGCCGGTACAACAAGCCCGCCACCGTGATCGGCGGTTTCCCACCCGGCGTCGACCTCGCCGAGACGACCCGGGCGCTCAAGAACCGGCTCGCGACCGGAGGCTCGGTGGTGGACGGCGAGGTGTACCTCCAGGGCGACCACCGGGCCCGCATCCGCGACGAGCTCGCCCGCCTCGGCTTCGACCCCGAGACGATCGAGATCTCGGACGCCCCGCTGCCGAAGCGCGGTCGGCACGGCTGATCGCTCGCACGCAGAAGGTGCGGGGTTCTCAAGTCCCGCCACCGTTCCCGCGCGAAATCGGTGGCCTTAGGCGCGGAATGCAGCCTCCGTCGAGGGTATATCCTCACGCGCGTCGGGCCGCGGCGAAGAACCATGGCCGCGTACGCGCATCCGGACGTCCTGGTCGACACCGCATGGCTGGCCGAGCATCTCAACGATCCGAAGGTCCGGATCGCCGAGGTCGACTACGACCCGGCCGCGAACTACGAGCTGGGCCACGTGCCGGGCTCCGTGCTCTTCGACTGGCGCAAGGACATCAACGACCCGATCAAGCGTGACATCCTCTCCTCCGAGGCGCTCACCGCGCTGTTCCACCGGGCCGGAGTCGATCCCGACACCACGCTCGTCCTCTACGGCGACTTCAACAACTGGTTCGCCGCGTTCGCCTTCTGGGTGTTCACGTACTACGGCGCCAAGCACCTGAAGATCCTGAACGGGGGCCGCAAGAAGTGGATCGCCGAGGACCGGCCGCTATCCAAGGACGTCCCGAAGGTGCCGGCAGGCTCGTTCACGGCGCACGCTGCGGACGCCAAGCTGCGGGCGTTCCTGGACGACGTCCGCGCCGCCCTTCCCGAGGTGAAGGCCGGCAAGCTCGGCCTGGTCGACGTGCGGGGGCCCAAGGAGTTCTCCGGCGAGATCACCGCGCCCCCGGAGTATCCGACCGAGCACGCCCAGCGCGGGGGCCACATCCCCGGCGCGAAGAACATCCCGTGGGCCCAGGCCGTCCAGGACGATGGCACGTTCAAGAGCCGCGACGAGCTCGAGACCCTCTACGGCTCCAAGGGGATCACGGGGCAGGTGCCGGTGATCACGTACTGCCGCATCGGCGAGCGCTCGAGCCACACCTGGTTCGTCCTGAAGTACCTCCTCGGGTACCCGGACGTGCGCAACTACGACGGCTCGTGGACCGAGTGGGGGAACCTGGTCCGCACCCCGATCGAGAAGGCGTAGGCGCCTAGTCCCGGCGGGGACGGCGCGGCCGGGGGGCCGCCTCCTTGCGGACGAGGAACTGGTGCAGGTTCCCTTCCGAACGGTGCGCGAGCAGGCGCTCGCCGGTCTGGTCCGCCCAGCGCTCCATCTCGATCGGGCTCGTCGGATCGTCGGTGACGAGGAGGACCGCCGTCCCGGCCGGGCGCGCGCGCAACTCCTCGTTGAGCAGCGTCAGCACCGCGGAGCACTCGAGACCGATCTCGTAGAGCTCGAGGTCGGGCGTCTGGGGCCAGCAACGGATCCGCTGCGCCCGGATGCGCTCGGCGAGGCGCCCGGCGATCGCACCCGCGGTCTCGAGCCCGTGCGGCGGACCGGTCGGGCGTACGCGGACGACCCACCCGTCGTCGTACGGCGCGTCGTTGAGCAGCCGGGGCCGGATCGCGATCGCCGCGTTCCGCTCGAGCACGGTCGCGTCGACGGGTAGCCGCACGGCGCCCGTGAGGCGGACGCTCTCGATCGTGGCGACGCTCCGCCCTCGGACGACCACGCCCTCGACCGGCCGGAACGTCACCTCCCGGAACGGTCCGGCGAACCACACGAGCGGACCGATGAGCCCGACCCGCGCGCTGACGCCCGTCGCTTCGGGCTGGTACCAGACGTCGTGCTCGAGGTCATAGAGTCGGTCCTCCGGCACCGGGCACCCGCCGATCTCCACGCATATCGGACGGGGCCGACGCCCATTAGCCTCTCGCGCGCAACACGCTTTTGGCTTCCGGCCGGCTCATGGCCGCTCCCATGGCGGGGCGGTGGGCGGAGGGAGCCTCCTCGGCCGCGCCCGGGCGCGCGCGCTGCCGGTGCGGCCACCTGCCGACGCACCACATGGTGGTGGTCCCGCTGAGCGGCGCCGCCGGAGCTCGGCTCGAGGCGAGCGGTCCGTGCGCCGTGTGCGGCGAGGCGGCGTGCCGCCACTACTCGGCCGGAGCCCCGACGCTCGGCTAGCCGTACGCGGCCAGGATCAGGTAATCCTTGAGCCGGTGCAGCCGGTCGTCCCACAGGTGGAAGTGGAAGGAGCGGGCGGCTTCCCACGCTTCGCCCGCGCCCCAGCCGCTGTGCTCGAGCGTCACGTCGATCCCCTCGGGCGACTCCTGCAGCCGCACGTAGACGTGCGTGCGCGGCTCGGGCCGGTTCATCAGATCCGCGAACTCGGTCGGGCCCAACCAGCTGAAGCCGATGTCGACGTCCGGCGTGAGCTGCCGGATCCGACCGGTGCTCTCGAAGGCGACGGGTCCGTCCCAGGCGAGGTAGTACTCCCCACCGACCCGCGCCTCCACCCGCGCCCGGTCGGCCAGCCAGCCCGTCAGCTGCCGGGGGTCCGTGAACGCGGCGTGGATCATCGGGAGGGGGAGGGGGATCGTGACCTGGACGAGGATCGGATCGAGCGGATCGTCCGGCACGGGAGCGCGCTCCCCGAGCGGGCCTAAAGGGTTTTCGCGGAGGCGCTTCCGCGACTGCGAGAAGAAGGGGAAAGTTTATGCCTCGGAGCTCTCACGCATCCGTGCGTATGCACGCGCAAATGCGAGCCGGAGCGCTGGTCGCCGCCGTAGCCGTTCTGATGGTCGTCTCCACGATGGGACTCGTGAGCGGGGCGCTCGCAGCGACGCCCTCCGCGGGGGCACCGGCCGCGATGCCGGCCGTGGCGGCCGCGACGAGCCATGCCTCGGGCTCGACCCTCCCGTCCGTGCCATCGAACCACGCGAGCGCCGCCGTCCCCTCGGCCCCCGCGTCCATCCCCGCGCCTCCCACTCCGCTCGAAGCCAAGACCGCCGCCAGTTCCCAGGCGGCTTCCACCCTCCAGTCCCTCGAATCGAGGGGCGTCCCGCTCCACGACATCTACCTGCCGGACTACGCGGCGGCGGACCACGCCCCCTCTTCGGGCGTGGTGCAACTCTCCTACGGGAGCGGCCCGGCCCCCTGGGGGATCGGGGAGTTCGGACTTCGCAACGTCTCCGGCGTGATCACGCCGTTCACCCTCACCACGACCAAGGTCGCCGCGAGCTTCTCGACCGGGGAGCTGACCGGCCTCTCCCCGGACATCAGCGGGCCGGACCAGTACGGCGTCCAGGTCAACGCGGTCCTCAACAACGTCACGATCGAGGGCAGCCACGGCTACCAGTTCTGGACCCAGAACGTCTTCGACTTCTATCCCGCGCTGCACCAGATCGTCTTCGTCAGCAACATCTGGAACTTCTCGGCGATCCCGATCGCCTGCAACACCTTCTACTCCACGGACGGGAACTTCGTCTGCCCGGTGTACTACTACGGGGAGTCGGCCCTGATGCCGGCCTCCTACCCGTTCACCGTCAACTTCTGGATGAACTCCTCCCTCATCGGCGGGCGCGATGCCGTGTTCTTCAACTACTCGGTGAACAGCGGCGCCGGGGTCGAGTACGGCTCGTTCAACTACGCGATCTTCAACTCCCTCGCGCCCGGCGGCAACCCGGCCGCCACGCCGGTGCCGGCGTACGTCGCGACCGGCTCCGCCTACAACCCGATCGGGCTGCTCGACGACATGGAGATCATGATCGGCGGGCCCGGTGGCGGATCGAACTTCGATCTGTTGGGCGCCGAGAGCACGTACATGACCCTGCAGTACTTCAACGACAGCGCGGACGCCTTCCAGAACGTCCCGTCCGCCTACAACGTCGGCGGGGACACCGGCGAGACCTCCTACGGCGTCAGCGCGGCCTGGTCGTCGTTCGCCACGAACCCCGGCTACGGCCCGGCGGCCTGCGCGGCCTGCGCGCTCCTCACCGCGGGCCCATCCCTCCTGCGGGGGATGTGGAACGTGAGCGCCGCCCCGCAGGTGACGGACTGGGTGGACCAGCCGTACCTGGTCCTGACGACCAACTCCTACGACCCGTTCATGTTCGTGGCACCCGGGGCGGTCTTCACCGGCTGGCAGACGACGGACTGGTCGCTCTTCCAGTGGGCGCCCGGCCAGCTCGCGCCGGACTCGCTCTACAACCTCGGGCCCGAGCTGGGCCTCGTGCTGCCGACCGGGGAGTACACGGTGATCTTCCTGCAGGCGAACTACGACCCGCTCGAGGTGGTGGTCGACCTGACCAGCGGCGCCTACTTCCACCAGTACGCGATGACCCCCGACACCACGACCGGCGTCTACACGCCGCTGTGGGCGCAGAACGAGACCGCCGCGGGGTACGTCGCGAGCGGGATCGACGGCTTTGGCAACTACCTGTTGATGAACAACCAGTACGCGGACGTCGGCTCGATCCCGTGCTTCTCGGACTTCGGCTGCGCGAGCTTCCCGTTCTTCGGGACGGCGAACGACTACCTGTATCCCATCTTCCCCGGCGTGATGCTGAACGACGTGGAGGAGGTGGACATCGTGAACCCCCCGAGCTTCCAGACGGCATTGCTGCCGCTCGACGCGCTGGCGGTCGCGTTCTGGGGCGTCCCGAGCACCAACGACCTCCAGTTCTTCATCAATGATTCCTACGACGTGAACTTCCTCGGCGGGTCCGTCGGAGGCTGGTGGCTCTACGCCTCGTACTACGGGCCGCTCCAGTCCCTCGGCAGCGTGACCTACTGGAACACCTCGGACAGCTACATCAACGGCGTGACGTTCGACGGCGCCGGCATGGGCCTCTTCCTCTACGGGGGCTACGACAACGAGATCGTGAACTGCTCGTTCTACACGTCGATCCCGAGCTCCCCCGATCCCTATGCGACCCTCGCCGCCTACTGGGGCGGGATCGGGCTGGTCGACGCGGACTGGGGCGACGCGGGACCCTACGGGGCGGCCGGCGCCTACGAGTGCGACTACTGCGACGCGATCTACAACAACATCTTCGACACGTTCGTCACGGCGACCTCGCTCGTCTACGATCCGTACACCGGCAGCTTGCCCGCCCTGTTCCCGTACGCCTTCAGCGAGGCCTGGAACGTCGCCTACACCCCCGGCGTCACGAACATCATCGGCGGGGACTACCTGGGCGGCAACTACTGGTGGGACTACGGCTACTACTGGAACCCGTACAACGTCCTGCCCGACGTGGAGTTCAACCCGATCGTCGAGCTCGAGTTTGGCGTGCCGGCGGCGTTCATCTGCATGTCGGTCTACTTCTACTGCGACTACGGCGGCGGCGACTACTACCCGCTCGTTCCGCAGCCGGTCTACCAGATGACGTTCAAGGAGGTCGGCCTGCCGGCCGGGGTTTCCTGGGGCGTCAGCATCTACGTCGAGTACACGAGCGGCTCGGAGGAGCAGTACGACTGGCAGACCGGCTACGTCGAGAACGAGACGCTCGCGCCGGGGGAGGTCAACCTCTCCGAGACCGCGGGCGCCTGGGAGTACTACCCGTACACGAGCGATCCGTACCTCGCCGCGGCGAACGCGGTCGCGCTGATCACCGACGCGTCGATCGTCGTCACCGTGGTGTTCCAGAAGGCCTACGTGCTCAACGTCACGGAGTCCGGCCTTCCGGCCCACGCCTACTGGGAGGCGTACGCCTTCGGCGGGCCGAACGAGGAGTACTTTGGCGAGGTCGAGAACACGAGCTCGATCCTCCTCGTGGGCCTCTTGCCCGGCGACTACACGCTCTACGCCGTGGCCGAAGGCAACTGGTATGCCACGACCGAGAGCCAGTCGATCACGATCGTCGCGGCGAACGTGAGCGCGAGCGTCGCGTTCATCGCGGCCTACGTGCTGACGGTCCACGAGACCGGTCTTCCCGCGGACTCCGGCTGGGAGTTCTCCTACACGAGCGCGACCGGCGGCTACTCCGGCACCTGGATCATCTTCGGCGCGAGCGAGCTGAACGTCTCGCTACCGGCGCTCAACTACACCTGGAGCGCACTCGCGCCGGGCTACACGGCCGTGCCCGCGAGCGGCTCCGCCGCGCTGACCGGCAACACGACGCTCTCGATCACCTTCGGCGCGTCGGCCTCGCTGGTCTTCACGGCGAGCGGGCTCCCGGGCGGAACGCCCTGGACCGTCGCCCTCACCGAGTTCGGCGTGACGACCTACTACACGACGACCGCCGGCTCGCTGACCATCGCCGTCGCCGCGGGCTCGGTCTCCTACGCGATCAGCTCGGCCGGCTTCACGGCGACCCCGTCGAGCGGCATCGCGAGCCCCGGAGCCGGCGCGACCACCGAAGTGGCCGTCTCGTTCGCGGCCCCCACGGGCACGCTCTCGGGCACGATCAGCACGGGCGGCGCGACCCTCTACGTCGACGGCGCGAAGGAGGTGCTCGGCTCGGGCGGCAGCTTCTCCGTGACGTTGCCGGCGGGCGTGCACACCGTCGAGGTGACGGCGTCGGGCTACCAGACCTACTTCAACAACGTATCGGTCAGCGCGGGCAAGACCACCACGCTGTCGATCGCGCTCACGGCCACGCCCTCCACCGGGCTCGCCGGGATCAGCTCGCTCGGCTGGATCCTGATCGCGCTGCTCGCGGCGATCGCCGTGATCCTGCTCGTGACGACGCTCGTCTTCGCGCGGCGCGGTCGCCGGCCGCCGCCCCCGACCCCGTACGCCGCGAGCCCAC